>JAGAAU010000063.1 GCA_017615135.1 Bacteroidales bacterium
CATCCCAATGGCAGGATACCTTTATAAATTGGTTGAAAAATGATTGACAAGAACGATATCGAATTTGCCAGCCCTCTGGAAATCAAACAATTCCAGGAGCAACTGCTGGTAAAGGCCATAGACTATCTGGCCACCAGGTCGCCTTTTTACAGGAAAATGTTCGCGGATACCGGCATAGATCCGCATTCAATTCGTACCATCGAGGACCTTACCAGGCTTCCTTTCACCACCAAGAAAGACCTCCAGACCTACAATGAAGACTTTCTCTGCTGCGACCGTTCGGAGATTATAGACTTCGTAACCACCTCTGGAACACTCGGGCTGCCGGTTACCTTCGCATGCACCGAGAAGGACCTTCAGAGGCTGGCTTTCAATGAATTTAAGTCCTTCTCCTGTGCCGGAATCACCAAGGACAATGTGGTGCAGATAATGACCACCATAGATAAATGTTTCATGGCCGGGCTGGCATATTTTCTTGGTTTGCGCAAGCTCGGAGCCGGTATTATCCGCGTTGGCAACGGCATCCCCGAACTGCAGTGGGATACCATAAACCGCCTGAAACCGGATACCATCATGTGCGTACCGTCCTTCATCCTGCGCCTGATAGAATATGCGGAAGAGCACGGAATTGATTACCGCGCCAGCTCCATTAAAAGGATTATCGGCATAGGCGAGGGCTTGCGGGACCAGAACTTCGAGCTGAACATGCTGGGCCGGAAAATCAAGGAGAAATGGGACGTCGAACTCTTCGCGACCTATTCGTCTACCGAGATGGGCGCCACCTTCAGCGAATGTCCCTGTGGTTGCGGCGGTCACCTGCATCCGGAGCTGCTGATAGTTGAAATTATCGGCGACGACGACAAACCCGTGCCGGACGGCCAGAGCGGAGAAGTGGTCATTACCAGTCTGGGAGTTGAAGGAATGCCGCTGCTGCGCTTCCGAACCGGCGACATTGCCGCCAAAAAGACGGAGCAGTGTGCCTGCGGCCGCAATTCTTACCGTCTCACCCCTCTGCTGGGCAGGAAGAACAATATGCTTAAGGTCAAAGGGACTACCCTCTATCCGCCTGCAATAAACGACGTGCTGGACAACGCCGATTACGTGCAGAATTACGTGATTATGGTGCAGAACAGCGAGGCGGGCACAGACGATGTCGTAGTGCTGATGGGCTTGAAGTATCAGCCTCCCTTCGATGCCATCAAGGACATTAAGGACAGGTTCCGCTCCCGCCTGCGCGTAGCTCCTAAAGTGGAAATCCGGCCGGCGGAGGAGATTCATGCCATAAATTACCCCGCAAAATCCCGCAAACCAATCAAATTCATAGACAAGCGTAATGCCGGAAAATAAACGATTCGACGACATACGGCCTTTTAATGCAGAGGAGTTTTATCCCGCCATGGAGGAGCTGGTGCATTGCCCGGCTTTCCCTATGGTTGCAAATTTCATCTGGCCGGGCAAGGATGTGGAAGAGGTTCGCAAAATGTTCCTTTCCTTCCATAACGTACTGGATTTCCAGAGGGAAATTATGGCCTCTGTGGTTCAGATTATAACTGAAAAGACCTGCGACGGCTTCAGTTTCAGCGGGCTGGAGAGGCTGGATCCATCGAAGCAGTATCTATATGTAGCGAACCACAGGGATATAGTTCTGGATGCCATGCTTCAGCAGTTTGTACTGGTACGCAATGGGTTCGATACCGCAGAAATTACTTTCGGGGCCAATCTGATGACGAATAAATTCGTTGCCGACGCTGGCCGTCTGAACAAGATGTTCAAGGTAGAAAGGCCCGGTACGGTGGCCTCTGCCAGGGATTTCTACGAAGCCTCCAGGCACCTGTCTGATTACATCCGCTATGCTATAAAGGAAAAAAAGCAGTCTGTATGGATCGCCCAACGTAACGGGCGCACCAAAGACGGCCTGGACATCACCGATCCGGCAATTATCAAGATGCTTCTTATGGGCGGCCCGGAAGACAAGATAGATTCCATCTCCGAGCTTTCCATTGTGCCGATGAGCGTTTCTTACGAATGGGAACCCTGTGACATACTCAAAGTGCTGGAGATGTATGAATCTTCCCGCATGACCTATATCAAGAAGCCCGGCGAAGACCTTAACAGCATCATCACCGGAATCATGCAGCAGAAGGGGAGGGTTCACCTTGCATTCTGCCGTCCGCTTGAACTGTCCGAGCTGGAGTCTCTAAGGTCCCTTACAGTCAACCAGTTCTGCCGGGAAGTTGCGTCCCTGATAGATTCTGAGATACGCAGCAACTACAGGCTCTATCCAAATAATTATATTGCTGCAGACCTCAGGTTCGGGAGCAGGCGATATTCCTCCAAATACACCGCAGAGCAGAAAAAGGCTTTTCAGGAGAGGCTCGCCAAACTATCATCTTATTGCTATTCTGAAAACGCTCCGGATCTGGAAGAACTCACGGACAAGTTCCTGGCTCTCTACGCCAACTCAACGCTATAAACAGCTGAACCCCGCTTCACAGCGGGGTTCAGAGATTAGTTAGTAGTATATACCTTATGAGAAGGTTAATTATTGTTGGTTAGAAGCCCTTACAGAAGTAAGGTAAGAGTTGTTTCTTTTTTCTTCACTGCAAAAGTAAGTATTTTTTTTGACTCTCCAAATTTTTTTCACAAAAATATAAAAAAATTTTTTCAGTTATTAAAAATTTTTATTAATTAGCTCAGGTCTCAGGGCCTTAGTACGTTCAAGAGCCTGCTCGTCCTGCCATTGCTGAACAAGCTTGGGATTGCCGCTCAGAAGCACGTCTGGAACCTTCCACCCATTGAATTCGGCAGGGCGGGTATAGACCGGGGGAGAGAGCAGACCGTCCTGGAAAGAATCGCTAAGGGCGGAAGTTTCATCGGTCAGGGCACCGGGGATCAGCCTCACCAGGGAATCTGCAAGCAGAGCAGCAGGAATCTCTCCGCCGCTCACCACATAGTCTCCAACGGAAATCTCGCGCGTAATAAGGTGTTCGCGTATGCGGTGGTCGATCCCTTTATAGTGTCCGCATAGTATGATAATGTTTTCCTTCAGGGAGAGTTCGTTGGATATGCTCTGATTCAGCCTCTCGCCATCCGGTGACATATAAATCACTTCGTCGTAAGAGCGCTCAGACTTGAGCTCTTCAATCATGCGGTAGACGGGCTCCACCATCATAACCATGCCGGCATCTCCGCCGTAACTGTAATCGTCAACGTTCTTTCTGGGACCAATCCCGTATTTGCGAAGGTCGTGCACGCGAATGTCCACAAGCCCCTTCTTTATCGCCCGTCCGACGATGGAAAAGGAGAGGGGACTGTCCAGCAGTTGCGGCACTACGCTGAGTATGTCAATTCTCATATTTACCGATTCTTATAATGCAAAAATACGAAAATTTATGTACATTCGCAGACTATAACTAAAGTTCTGAATATTATGGAAGAGAACAAATTACCTGAAGCAGTCCTGGGACAGGCGGCAGATGTAGAAATTGCAGCAGCGGTGGAAGAACCCGTTGCAGAAACGGAGGCGGCAGAAGCAACTGCAGCAGAAGAGTCCGTTAACCTTTCAGACAAAAATCTGGCGGAATTGTCCGAAATTTTCCAGCAGCTCCGCGACTCGGCAGACTCAATGCTGCGTTCAAAGGAAGCAGAGGCAATTAAATCGGCTTTCTACAAGCTTCTTTTGAAGCTCAAGTCAGATATCCCCGAGAGTGCTGCTAACCCCTTCGAGGCTGTAGAAGAGAATTTCAAGGCCCTTTACGCTGATTATAAGAAAGACCGTGCGGAATACAACCGCCGTATGGAGCAGGAAAGGGAAGAGAACCTTGAGAAGAAGAAACTGATAATTGAGGACCTTAAAGCCCTGGTAGAGGGGCAGGAAGATGTCAGCGCATCCTTCCCCGCCTTCCGTGAAATTCAGAACCGCTGGCGCGATGCCGGTCAGGTGCCCGTAGGGAGTTTCCGCGACATTAACGACACCTATCAGTTCTATGTAGAGAAATTCTACGACATGGTGAAGATTAACCGGGATCTGCGCGACCTCGATTTCCGCAAGAACCTCGAGGCCAAGGAAGAACTCTGCGCCGCCGCCGAAAAGCTGGTGGAGAGTTCCGATGTGGTAACAGCTTTCCGCGAACTGCAGAAGCTGCACGAGCAGTGGAAGGAATACGGCCCCGTTGCCAAGGAGAAGAGGGAAGAGATATGGGAGCGTTTCAAGGCTGCCACGGCAGAAATCAACAAGAAATATCAGGCCCACTTCGAAGGACTCAAGGAAGTTCAGACACATAACCTGGAGGAAAAGAAAGCCATCTGCGAAGAAATAGAAGCTATCCTGGAAAAGGAAATCACTTCTTCGAGCGAATGGAATACCCTCACTGAGAAAATAGGAGAACTTCAGGAACAATGGCGCAAGATTGGGTTTGCCACCAAGAAGGAAAACCAGAAGATTTACGACCGCTTCCGCGCTGCCTGCGACAAATTCTTCGAGCGCAAGCGCGAGTACTATTCAGACTTCAAGCAGAACCTTAACCGTAACCTGGAGGCCAAAAAGGCCCTGGTGGCACGTGCCAATGAGCTGAAAACCAGTACGGAATGGAAGCAAACTACGGAAGCCTTCATAGAGCTACAGAAGGAATGGAAGCAGATTGGCAGCGTTCCCCGCAAGAAATCCGACGAGCTCTGGAAGGAATTCCGCGCAGCCTGTGACGAGTTCTTCGCAGAGAGGGCAAAGCATGCGGTGCGTCGTCCCGCCCAGAAGCCCCAGAGGCCAGTGCATCAGGTGAAGGACAGCCTTATGGACAAGTACCGTGCTCTCCAGCAGGATATTGCCACCTACGAGAACAATATAGGCTTCTTTGCTGCTTCCAAGAATTCAGAGCCCCTTATCAAGCAGATGCAGAATAAGATAGACAAGGCCAAAGAGGAGCTGAAGAAACTGGAGAACCAGATTCGCAAACGCAACGAAGAAGGAGAGGAATAATGGATAAAAATTCAATTATCGGCTTTGTCCTTATCGGAGCGATTTTTATCGGCTTCACTCTCTATCAGTCGCATCAGGCAAAAGAGCAGATGGAGTACAAACGCATTCAGGACTCCATCGCCCTGGCCAACATGCCTATTCCTGTTCCTGAGGACAGTACTGCCACGGCCGTTATGGAGCAGGCCGCCCCTGCTGTTGAAATGCCGGCAGTTGCCGCCCAGCCAGAGATTTACAAGGACGCACTGCTGGGTGCTGCCCATAGTGCCGAAGAGAGCATCGTAGCCCTTGAGAACGAGTCTCTGCGAATTGAGTTTACCACCCGCGGCGCCCAACCCTGGAGCGCGTTGCTGAAAGATTTCCGCAACCACGACAGTACAGATCTCTACCTCTTCAGAGGGGGCGCATCTGAACTCAGCGCCAATATCTATACAGGTGAGTACGTAGCTACCAAGGAATTTGTGTTCAACGTTGTCGAGCAAACAGACAGCACCCTGGTGATGCAGCTTCCATTCAGCGGCGGCGGTTGCCTGGAACAGGCCTACACCCTTCCTGCAAAAGGCTATTCGCTCTTTTCCGAGCTTCGTTTCAAAGATTTGGATACCCAGATTCCCCGCAATGTGTCTTCCTTCGACCTGGATTATTCCATGGTTATTCCCCGAATGGAGAAGGGCTTCCGCAACGAGTCTCAGTACTCCAAGGTAGACTGGTATTTCAACGGAGACAAAAAGCCGTCGGAGATGGGCAAGGGCCGCAACAATTCCAAGCGTATAGATTCACGCCTTTCCTGGTTTGCGTTCCAGCAGCAGTTCTTCTCTGCAATAGTATATGCTCCAAAGGATTACGCTTCCGGTGAACTGGCAGTTAATTTCTTCGAGGAAAACGATCCAGACCGCAACCTCATGGCCTGTAGCGCAAAGATGCGTATGGACCTTCCCCGCGGCGCAGACGCATCTCTGCCATTGGAGTTCTACTTCGGCCCCAACAACTTCCATTCCCTTAAGGAGTTCGACCGCAACTACGAGAAAATCATCCCTCTGGGAGGTTCACTTGTGGGCTGGTTCACCCGTTTCGTCATCATCCCGCTGTTCAACTTCTTCAACAGATTCTTCAGTAACTTCGGGCTGATTATCCTGCTTATGACGCTCGTAATCAAGCTGGTAGTTCTGCCGTTTACCTATAAGTCCTTCTCTTCATCCGCCAAGATGCAGGCTCTCAAGCCTCTCATGGAGAAGATTAACGAGAAGTTCCCCAAGAAGGAAGATGCGATGAAGAAGCAGCAGGCCACGATGGACCTGTACAAGCGCGCGGGCGTTTCTCCACTTGGAGGATGCCTTCCCACCCTGCTCACTTTCCCTATCCTGTGGGCGATGTACCGCTTCTTCC
Source organism: Bacteroidales bacterium (assembly GCA_017615135.1). Lineage (GTDB taxonomy): Bacteria > Bacteroidota > Bacteroidia > Bacteroidales > UBA932 > Cryptobacteroides. Next base: position 6,359 of record JAGAAU010000063.1, read on the forward strand.
CTGCATCCATCGAGCTTAGGCAGCAGTCTTTCCTCTGGTGCCACGACCTCAGTTCCTACGATTCAATCGTAGATTTCGGCACACGCATCCCTATCCTCGGAGACCATCTCTCCCTGTTTGCGCTGCTGATGGCCGCCACCATGTGGATTTACTCCAAACTCACCGTGCAGTCCACTGCCGGCAACGATCCCAATGCCGCCAGCATGCGGTTCATGAGCGTGTGGATGATGCCTATTATGATGTTCTTCATCTGTAACAGCCTCTCCGCCGCCCTCAGCTACTATTATCTGCTTTCCCAGCTGATTTCCATCGTTGAGATATACATCATCAAGAAGTTCTTCGTGCATCCCGAGCAGCTGATTGCAAAAGTAAAGGCTTCTGAAGGCAAACCTCTGCCCAAGAGCAAGTTCCAGCAGCGCCTGGAAGCCGCTCAGAAGATGCAGCAGGAGCAGATGAAGAAAAGGAACAAATAGTGATTGCTGAAAACATTGCATCATTCAAAAAGGAACTGCCACCGGAGGTAACGCTGGTGGCGGTTTCTAAATTCCACCCGGCCGAGAGCATCCTGGAAGCCTATTCCGCCGGGCAGAGGGTTTTTGGAGAGAACCGTCCTCAGGAACTATCCAAGAAAGCTCCCGCCCTTCCTTCAGACATTGAATGGCACTTTCTCGGGCACCTGCAGACCAATAAGCTGAAGATGGTGCTGCCGTATGCCTCACTTGTTGAATCCATAGACAGCCTGCACCTTCTTGAGGCGGTGAATCAGTGGGGGAAAGACAATTCCAGGGTGGTAAATGTCCTGCTCGAGCTGCACGTGGCGGCTGAAACCACCAAGCAGGGCTTCGGCGAAGATGAAATTCTGGACATACTCTTCCGGGCCGATTCATTTAAGTATATCCGGTTCTGCGGGCTTATGGGCATGGCAACCAATACCCCCGAGGAGGAAACTGTCGATGCTGATTTTGCGCGGCTGGAGGATTTCTTTCTGTATCTCCGCGATTTGTTTCCTGAGTACGAGGATTTTAAGGTTCTCTCCATGGGAATGTCGTCAGACTGGCGCATCGCCCTCGCTCACGGCAGCACTTCTGTACGCATCGGCACTGCTATCTTCGGCGAGCGAAGCGCAGAGTGCAACAACTCCTCTCGCTCATGGTAAAATGACTACTTTATCAGGTCGACCATAGACTGGGCGACGGCGATGGAGGTGCCGGTGCCGCCGAGGGAGGCGCGGATCTGGGCGTAATCGGCGAGCATTGCGCAGCGGCGGGTGTCGTCGAGAGTGATGCTCTGAACTTCAGCCAGTACGTTTTCAAGGGTGAAGTCCGTCTGAATCAGTTCACGGAAGACAGACTTGTCGAGGATGAGATTGCCCAGGGAGATGTATTTTATCCGGTCCAGTATATGGAAAATGTTCTGTGCTATGAAGGCGTTGACGGCCGAGGTGGTCCAGCATACTACCTGCGGGGTGCCTATCAGGGCTGCTTCCAGCGAAGCAGTACCGGAGTTTATGACGGCGGATACGCTGTTATGCAGGATCCCGTAGGTGTCGTTGAATATCAGATGAACATTGCTGCGGCCGGCAATCCAGACCTCGTAATCTTCACGGCTTCGTGCAGGTGCACCGGCAAGCAGGAACTCGAAATCTTCAAAGCCTTTTGTGCGGGCCAGTTCGTCCGCCAGTTGCATGTAAACCGGCATCATCCGCTTAATCTCTTCTTTTCTGGAACCGGCGAGCAAGGCTAAGAACTTCTTATCCGGCAAGCTGTGGGCAGCTAGGAACTCTTCTCTGGGCTGA
>JAGAAU010000064.1 GCA_017615135.1 Bacteroidales bacterium
CCACCAGTCTCGCACGGTCTCCAGCTCAGACTCCTCCTTGTTGAACCGCCCCAGCTCCACGTACCGGAAATTCAGCGCCCGTGTCATCGTCTCGAAGTTGCCGTCCTCCCGTAAGGAGTAGGACGAGACAACGCTGTCGTCAGCGCCCCAGTCGGAGTCGTGGACAAGCGCGAAATTAGTAAAACTAATTATAAAAACCTCGCTGAGGGTGTAATTATTTGAGCCGCTGCGCCTGATCTGCTCGTCGATGGGCCAGGTGGCGTAGTAGAGCATGCGGTCGATGTAGTCTTTTCTGGAGTTGTACTGTGCCTCCACGACAACTGTCCTGCCGTCTGCGGTGCGGCAGTTTACGTCGAAGACGCTGCTTACAAGGTCCGGCTCCCGACCCGGATGCTCCTGCGGTCCGAGTTCCACGGATACGATGTTCAGTTCCGGGATGAATACCTGAAGAAGTGCGAGCAGCAGGTCCTTGCGTTTTTCGGAACCGAAGAACAATTTGAAGTTGCGGTCAATCATCAGGTCTACGTAAGGCCCGGGCTTTGATTTCTGGGGCTTCTCAGTGCTGCTGTTCGGCACCCGTGTGATGAAATTTTTCATGGTGAAATAATTTTGTTTCCGGCAAAACTATCTGCGCAGACAATACGAGTCAAGGGGGCTGGGACCTCCGAGAAAAGATTTTTACGATTCTTGGAAAAATTTACGATTTATGGTGCGGGAAATGGCGCAGTCTGCGCCGCGGGGAGGTAGTGGGTGCTTCCTCAGGGACGTGCCACCCGCGGCACGGAAGCGGGAGGGACCCACGAAGTGGGAGGGGTGAGCGCGTAGCGCGAACTCCCTGAGCGAGCACCCACTACCTCACGAAGCGGCAGCGGCGCGATAGCGAGGTACGCGGTTTTCCTCGTTTTTGGCCTATTTTGAATAAAATGGCGTACCCTGGGTACATAAATCCTCTCAAAAACAAGGCTTTTTGACCATTTTCGTGGCCCCTTTGGGTTTTGTACATAATAGGGCCTTCTGGTGTGCAATTCTGGCTTTGAAGTCCGCAGACTGATAAGGTGCCGCAAATGGCCGGTTATTCCACCAGGGAATAATCCAGGAGGCGCTGCTCCAGATTGGCCTCTTTGACACGGATGCGTACAGGGTCGCCCAGGCGGAAGACCTTGCGGGTGCGGCGTCCGCGTATGCAGTAGTGCTTCTCGTCGAAATCGTAGAAGTCTGAACGGATTTCACGCAGGTGAACCATGCCCTCTATCTTGGTGGGCTCGATTTCAACATAGATGCCCCATTCCGTAAGTCCGGAGATGTGCCCGTCAAACTCCTGCCCCTTCTTGTCCTGCATAAACTCCACCAGCTTGTACTTTACACTGGCACGTTCGGCATCGGCCGCCAGCACCTCGCGCTCGGAAGCATGCTTGCACTCCTGTTCGAAGAGATTTGCATCCGCACTGTCTCCGCCGGCAAGATAGCGGGAAAGGAGCCTGTGCACCATGGTGTCCGGATAGCGCCTGATAGGGGAGGTAAAGTGGGTGTAAAACTTGAATGCCAGCCCGTAATGGCCGATATTGTCCGTGCTGTAGAATGCCTTGGCCATGGAGCGCAGGGCAATATCTTCAAACGCTGCGAACTCGGCTTTGCCCTTTGCCTGCTCAAGCAGTTTGTTGAGGCTCCGTGCAGCCTCGCGCCCTGCGGTTGAACCTTCCATCTTATAGCCGAAGTGGCCGGCAAACTCCTTGAGTCCCTGCAGCTTTTCAGAATTCGGCTCCCCGTGCACCCTGTAAACAAAGGTCTTGGCCTTTTTCGACGCAACCGCATTCATCTGCCCGTCCGTGGCGATAAATTCGGCCACGGTGCGGTTTGCCAGCAGCATGAATTCCTCGATGAGGAAATTGGCCTCGCGCGAGATTTTCTCATATACGCGGAGAGGTTTGCCGTCTGCATCTACCTCCACCTTCATTTCCGGCCTCTCGAAGTTTATCGCTCCGGCCTTGAAGCGCTTGTTTTTCAGCTTGCCAGCGAGGCCGTTCAGGCAGAGGATAGCTTCGGAAAGGGCTTCCGGGCAGGGCTCCTCCAGCGTCCCTTCTATTATACTCTGGGCATGGTCGTAATCTAGCCGGAAGTCGGAGCGTATAACGGTGCGTCCTATGCGTCTGGCCTTTACTTCCGCCTTGGGCGTTAGTTCGAATACAGTAGAGAAACAAAGCTTGTCTTCGCCGGGGCGCAGGGAACAGAGCTCGTTGCAGAGTTTCTCCGGCAGCATGGGCACCGTGCGGTCTACCAGATAGACGGAAGTGCCCCTCTCCCGGGCCTCCTTGTCGATTGCAGTGCCCGGATGCACGTACCAGGACACGTCGGCTATATGTACTCCGACCTCAAAGTTCCCGTTGGAGAGTTTGCGGAAAGAGAGGGCGTCGTCGTAGTCTTTTGCGTCTGCCGGATCGATGGTGAAAGTGAGTGTCTGCCGGAAATCTTCCCGGCCTTTGAGCTCCTTTTCGCCTATTTCGGAGGGGATTTTCTCGGCCTCCCTGAGTACCTGCTCTTCGAAGCGGTAGGGGAGGTTGTACTCGGAGAGTATTGCGTGCATCTCGGTCTCGTTCTGCAGAGGGAAACCAAGCACGTCGGTGATGTGTCCGTACGGGTTGATGCTGCCGCGGTCCCACCGGTCTACGGCGGCGGCCACCTTCATGCCCGCTTCGGCCCCCATGCTGCGCGCCTCTTCCGCATCTACCACTATATCGTAGGGCATGTATTTGCTCTGTATGAGCACCCAGGCTTGGGCTCCCACATAATGGATGTACCCGACGAAGCACTTTCGACCGCGTTCCAGAATCTCCGTAACAACTCCTTCCCTGCGGCGTTCGTGTCCGCTGTCCCTGGTTACGGCTACGCGCACCAGGTCTGAATCCAGCGCGTGCCGGGTTTTGGAGGCCTTTACATAGATGTCCTCGCTCCCGTCTTCAGGAATTACGAAAATGAAACCCTCGCGGGTCATCTGAACCCGCCCGCGGACTTGCGGAAAGACCTTCTTTGTCGCTTTTCTTACTGTTCTCTTTCTCATACAAGTGCAAAAATAAGAAGGTTTTTCTTAAATTTGTCCTCCAATGCCCCGCGAAGATTACATGCGTATCAGAGGAGCCCGTTCCCATAACCTGAAAAATCTGAATCTGGATATTCCGGGCCATAAATTCATTGTGGTTACCGGAGTGAGCGGCAGCGGCAAGTCTTCCCTGGCGTTCGATACCATCTACGCAGAGGGCCAGAGGCGTTACATGAACACACTGTCTCCCTATGCCAAACATTTCATGGGCATTTTGGAGAAACCTTCGGTAGAGAGCATCAGCGGCCTCAGCCCCATAATCGCGATTGAGCAGAAGACCGCGGGAAACAATCCCCGTTCCACCGTAGGTACCGTTACCGAGATTTCCGATTTTCTGCGTCTGCTCTATGCGCGCGCCTCGGTGGCTTATTCGCCGGTAACCGGAGAGCCGATGGTGAAATACAGCGACGCCAGGATTTCCGAGCTGATAATGAATGAATACGAGGGCCGGAAGTGCGTGCTGCTGGCCCCGCTGGTGCGGGGGCGCAAGGGCCATTACCGCGAACTTTTCGCCCAGTTGAGGCGCAAAGGTTATTCGGAGGTAAGGATAGACGGCGAAATACTTCCGCTCGATACTGTCGAGGCCCTGGACCGCTACAAGGCCCATTTCGTAGAGCTGGTAGCAGACAAACTGAAACCTTCCGCCCAGGATGCCCTGAGGATAAAATCTTCGGTGAGTGCGGCGCTGGCTCTCGGCAAAGGCTCGGTAGCGGTGCTGGACATCCAGACCGGGGAGATGCGCCATTTTTCCAAGCATTTCGTAGACCCGCAGACCGGCTTCTCGCTCAGGGATCCCGCTCCCCACAGCTTTTCCTTCAATTCCCCCGAGGGTTGCTGCCCGCATTGCAAGGGGCTTGGAACGGTGGTGGACATAGATATGGACAAACTGGTCCCGGACCGTACCCGCAGTGTGGCGGACGGCGGAATAGTGCCGCTGGGGCCCGTTCGCAACAACCGCAAGTTCGATTTGCTGAGGGCGGTCGCGCGGAAGTACGGATTTTCCCTCTTCGATCCCATCGGTTCCCTTCCGGACGAGGTGGTTACCCTGCTGTTGTTCGGCTCCGAAGAACTGTTTCGCGTGGGCGAGGGGGCGATGTCTGAGATGCAGCCCTGGCCGGGGGTGACTTCCGATGTGGAAGACCGGATTGAGTGTCCGGTATGCCACGGCAGCAGACTGAATGAAAGCGCACGCTGCTTCAAGATAGACGGTAAAGATATAGTTGAGGCCTCCGCGATGGAGCTGTCGGAACTGGCTCAGTGGCTTAAACAACTTCCTTCCAAGCTCAGTGGCAGGGCTTCTGCGGTATCCCGCGACATACTTAAAGAACTTACGGACCGGGTGGGTTTCCTGCTGGATGTGGGGCTTGAATACCTTTCGCTGGACAGGGCGGCGGCATCGCTGTCCGGAGGCGAGAGCCAGCGCATCAGGCTCGCCACTCAGATAGGCTCCAAACTGGTGAATGTCATATACATACTGGATGAACCAAGTATCGGCCTGCACCAGAGAGACAACCATAAACTGCTGGATTCCCTGCGCAAGTTGCGCGACGCCGGCAATACTGTTATAGTGGTGGAGCACGATGCAGATACCATGCTGAGCGCCGACTGGCTGGTGGATGTGGGCCCGGGAGCCGGAGAGAACGGCGGAGAGGTCTGTTACAGCGGCCCGCTGAAGGACAAGATGCCCCAAAGCCTTACCCTGGACTATCTTCAGGGGAGAAAATCCCTGGAGGTGCCGGCGGCGAGGCGTCCCGGAAACGGCAAGGTTCTGAAGTTGCTTGGGGCTGCCGGAAACAATCTGAAAGGTATAGACGTGGAATTCCCGCTGGGCTGCCTGATAGGCATCAGCGGAGTGAGCGGCAGCGGCAAATCCAGCCTTATCAACGATACGCTCATGCCCATCTTGAAAAACAGGTTCTTCCACGCCCGGATGAAGCCGCTCCCGTACGAAGGTATTGAGGGTACTGAGTTCATAGACAAGGTGATAGAGGTGGATCAGAGCCCTATAGGCCGCAGCCCCCGCTCCAATCCGGCAACTTTTACAGGAGTGTTTTCAGACATAAGGGCCCTGTTCGAGCAGACAGCCGACGCCAAGGTTCGCGGCTTCAAGGCAGGGCGCTTCTCCTTCAATGTGGAAGGCGGGCGCTGCCCTGAGTGCTCCGGCGCAGGAATAAAGGTGATAGAGATGAATTTCCTGCCTTCTGTAAACGTGGTCTGCGAGGCCTGCGGCGGCAGAAGGTATAAGGAGGATACCCTGGCGGTGCGCTATCGCGGCAAGAACATCAATGACGTACTGGAGATGTCGGTAGACGTGGCCCTGGAGTTTTTCAGCGCACATCCCAGGATTGCCGGCAAGTTGCGGATGCTTTCAGACATAGGTCTGGGATACGTTAAGCTCGGGCAGAGCGCGGTAACCCTTTCTGGAGGCGAGAGTCAGAGGATGAAACTGGCCGCCGAGATGTTCCGCAAGGCCACCGGAAATACTCTCTACATGCTGGACGAACCCACCACAGGACTGCATTTCGAAGATATAAAACAGCTTCTGATAGTGCTCCAGAGGCTTGTAGACCAAGGCAATACGGTCATAATAATAGAGCATAACATGGATGTGTTAAAGAGCGTGGATTACCTCATAGACATGGGGCCGGAAGGAGGTAAGGGCGGTGGCCTGGTAGTCTCCTGCGGAACCCCTGAGAAAGTGGCGGCGGATCCCTGCTCGGTAACCGGACAATATTTGGAGAAATATCTTGGAAGAAATGAATAAAATAGAGGCTGCCAGGCTTGAATACAAGGACTGGTGCAGCGCAATAGGCATCAACTGCCTGGAAGATCTGGACGCCGTTCTCAAGGAGGGAAAGGCTGTGGAACTGATAAATCTCTGCGAGGCCCGTCAGGAGCGTAAATACGCAGAAATCGCCAACCAGATAGAGTGGAGAAAGGATGAATCGAAGATAGTGCTGATGTCCGGGCCGTCCTCGAGCGGGAAGACCAGCAGCTCTCTGCGTATTGCCCAGCAGTGCCGGGTGATAGGGCTCAAGCCCAGGGTTATCGAACTGGACAATTACTTTGTGGAGAGGGAGCGCACCCCGAAGGACGAAGACGGCAATTATGACTTCGAGGCTCTTGAGGCGATGGATGTGGAGCTGCTGAACCGGCATCTGACCATGCTGCTGGCCGGAGAGGAGATAGAGGTGCCGCGGTTCGATTTTAAAGAGGGCCGCCCGGTCTATGGTGGGAACGGTACCATGAAACTCGGCCCGGACGATATTCTCTTCATGGAGGGAATACATGCCCTCAATCCCGCACTCACCCCGTCTATTCCCGCAAAGAACAAATTCTATGTGTATATCTCCGCGTTATCGGCGCTCAAGGGGGGAGAGAAGGTGCACGGTTCCACCACCGACAAAAGGCTGTTGCGCCGAATAGTCAGGGACAACCGCACCAGGGGCATATCGCCCGAAGATAATATTCTTCGCTGGCCCAGTGTGCGCAGGGGAGAGACCAGGAATATCTTCCCATACGAAGGAAATGCCGAGGTGGTGTTCAATTCTTCCACCCTCTACGACGTTCCGCTGCTGAAATATTATGCAGAGCCGCTGCTGTACGGCATTTCCGAGGCCTCTCCCGCATACGAGAAGGCCCAGAGTCTGCTTGAGTATCTTCAGAATGTAAGTGCGCTTAAGCCCTCGGAGATTGCAGCCATTCCTCCCACTTCCATCATGCGGGAGTTTATCGGCGGTCAGAGGCTCTGAGTGTCCTCTTCGGCATCGCCCCAGGGTTCGAGGAAAGGATTGCCGTAGCGCTCCGCCCCGATGGTGGTGGGGGCTCCGTGTCCGGGGTATACTTCCACTTCAGATGGCAGCCCCATCAGTTTGTCCATTACTGAACGGATTTCGTCGTCGTAATTTCCGTACTCCAGGTCGGTGCGTCCTATGGTGCCCCGGAAGAGGGTGTCGCCGCTGAACAGCATCCCCTCTTTTTCTGCATAATAGCATACGCATCCTGGTGTATGCCCAGGAGTTCCTATCACCTTCAGGCTTATGCCGGCGGTGTCTATGGTGTCTCCGTCTTCGGCGGGCAGGTAAGTGAAAGCGGCCTTGAATTCGCCCATTCCCAGCTTCTTGGCCATGAACTCGTCAAAGGTCAGAACCGGAGCGTCGGCAGGGTTCATATAGACGCGGCAGCCGAAGATTTCGCACAGTTTCTGCACTCCGAGTATATGGTCCAGATGGGCGTGAGTGAGCAGTATGGTTTCCGGCACAAGCGAGTTCTCCTGCAGGAAATTCAGGAATGAGGAGGTTTCTTCTTTGCCGAA
>JAGAAU010000065.1 GCA_017615135.1 Bacteroidales bacterium
AGGCCTGCTGACCATGCCCGCAGCCGGTGGCAATCTTGATATAGAGGTTTATGCGAACGGTGATTATGAAGTGTCCCTGAACGACGCCTGGATTGCCTTCAGCGGGAAGGATGCAGCAGTTCGTAATGCTGTTTTCTCCGGAGACGGTTCTTTCAGCCTCTCTCTTGGAGAAAATCCTGAGTTGACGCGTTATGGCAGCGTTTCGCTTGTCCGGGGAACCAGAACGGTTTCCTTGCAGATACGGCAGCGCGGGCTCAAGTCTTCCGATGCGGGTATAGTAGCCTCCCTGGCCGGAAAGACTTCTTCTTCATTGGCTCTGACCTGGCATCGTGACGTAGACGGTGAAACAGACTCAGCCCCGGACTATAATTATCCTTACAGGATTTCCCTGTTTAAGGACAATAAGGCCACGGATCTTCAGGTCAGCTATGACATTGAAGCGGGTGCTACCTGCTGGAGCAAGCGGCAGCCCTGTTTTGCCTTTGGCGGTTTGAAGCAGGGGACTACATATTATTTCCTCTGTGAAGAGCTTGGCGAAGACGGCGAGGGCAATCGTGTTGCCGTTCAGCACAGCGACCTTGTGGAAGTGACAACGATGGATTTCACTCCCGTGAGCGTACCGGATAGTCCCGCCTCCGTGGGCGATGTAATCCTTGCTGAAGACTGGTCGCTCTGTCCATGGTATTCCGATATGGTGGTGCAGTCTGCCGGATTCCTTCCGGCGGAAGAGCTGCGTACTGCCCTTACTTCCCCCGAAGGGGTTAATCCGGCAGGCGTATTTACGGCTTATTCTTCAGAAAGTGAACTGTTCAGCTCGTCTTACAGCTATCTGGTAGAAGATTCGCGCCTTGGCGGCTGGAGTAAACATTATGACCATGATATCACCGGCCGTACGTCTGTATATATGCATGCGGGGCACCTGAAGATCGGCGGCAATTCCTATACTGCCCATCTGGTGACTCCGGAGCTGTCCTGCATTCCTGAAGGTTTTGAGGCCAGGCTCGATGTCTCCGTCCGGCTGGCCCGTTATGGCTCAGACAGCGATATGGCATTCCTGGGTTCTGCAAGCGGTACCGGCGGCCATCGTGACGATTACGGAAATTACTTCAAGCCAGTTGCATACGACAGCGATGGTCAGCATTTCTCCGTGTCTAACGGCTGGAACGTGTACAATCTGACTCTTTCCCACGTCAGGAATACTTCCCGTCTGCTTCTGGGGCCTGATTTTGAACTGGCGCATACCGGGAACGGCGCTACGCAGCACCGTCTGTTCGTCGGCGACATTACTGTAAAGATTGCAGCACTCACTCAGGTTCAGGATCTGTTTGTGCGCCAGGTGCGTTTCTCCGATGCAACGATTGGCTGGACTCTGATGGATGACGAAACTGTTACCGGCTATGAACTGTGGCTCGACGGCGCCAAATATGCCCAGACCGATGCTGCTGCCACCGGTATTACCGTAACCGGGCTGGAATCCGGCACGGAGCACAAGGCAACCGTCAGGGCTGTCAGGGCCGGTGGAGAATTCTCTGAAAGCAATCCGGTTTCCTTTACTACCAGAAAATTCCAGTGCTATAAAGCCTTCAGCGAAAGGATATGCATGGAGTGGGAAGATCTGGTGCCTGCCGATAAGTACACGGCCAACACCTGCGACCGTGCTTATCAGATTGAAGTTTACAGGGATGAAGCCTTGTCGGACTGCTACATCAGCGCCTACTCCTACAATGGTTCAGGTAAGGACGAGGGGGCCTTCCCCGGCAAACCGTCTTCCAGCATCTGCGGAAAGACCGGAGGGGTGGTAAACGCTTATCCTACCCGCGCCACTGCAGGGTTCCTGCTGCCTTCTACTACTTATTGGTTCCGGGTGCGCTCGGTAGACGGCGTAGTGGTGCCAAATCTGAAATCCGGCAGTAGCGTAACACTGACCAATGTGGCAGGGACCTCCGAGTGGAGCCGGCCTGTTGCCGTTACTACTCTTCCGGCAAGGACTCCTGCCGACAAGGAGGTTATCTTCCAGGGCTTCGACAAGTTCATAGGTGCAGACTGGACCTGTTATGCCGCAGGCATCGGCCCTAAATTGGCGGTTCCTTCTGAATACGCAACTACGGATATGTCTTCTTATACCGGAGACTGGTGTATGTTCAGCATGTACAGCTATTCTTCAATGCAGATGCCTCTCTGGGGGCTTTCTTCTGCCGTCTCGGGAGAAGGCGCCGGATATTTTGACAGCCCGGTCCTGAATTACGGAACCTGGACAAGGAATAACAATGTCGGTGCGGATGGCTGGCACTACGATAGCCAGATCGGCTCTCTGATGGGTCAGTTGCACCTGTGCGATATGGTTACGGCCTCCAATGCCGGTATCTTCTTCGGCACGCCTGCCCTTGAGAAGAATCTTACGGATGAGCCGCAGACCTGTGTTGTTTCATTCGGCGTGTTTGCGGTGAGGGCATCTTATGATTCGGCTAAAACTAAGGAACTCTATGTGAGGGTATGGCACGCCGATACCGGCGAAATGGACAATGGCGTAAAAGTCAGCGTTCCCGTCCGTTATCTGGAAGCATCGCCGAACAGCAGCACTTACACCTTCGACACCACCCTTAATCCGGTGTCTGCCGAGGTGCAGCTCCGTAAGGGCGACGCAGTTATCGTGGCCAATCAGATGGCTTCGAACCGTATTATAATCGACGACTTTTTAATTCAGGTCAAATGATGAGGAAAGTATATATTGCGCTGCTTGCGGCCGCCGTCTTTGCCGGTCAGGCCTTCGGCGGGAATTTGAAGGGTCGCGTGCTTGCAGACGGAAAGCCTCTCGAAGGCGTCTGGGTAACGGACGGAGAGGTTTTCTGCAAAACCAACGGGCTTGGCCGTTATGAGTTTGACAGCAGTAAGAAGCTCGGGATGGTTTTCATTGAGATTCCGTCCGGGTTCGTTCCGGAATCCAGGGATGCTCTTCGCCCTCAGTTCTGGCAGTATCTCAACCTGCCCGTAAACAGGGAAGAGATTCACGATTTCAATCTCTACAGTCAGGATCAGTCTGCTTACCGCGTATTGCTCCCAACGGATTTCCACCTGAGCAACGACCCGAGGAAGAAGGATCTTGCCCAGTTTGCGGCGCTCGTTACGCCTTTGGCCAGAAAGATAGTCGCGGCAGAGAATACCCCCGTTTATACTTTCCACCTTGGAGATTTTACCCACGACATTTTCTGGTATGAATTCGGGTTCAATGAGGCAGAGGGAGTGCGTTTCCTTCAAGACCAGCGCTGGCCTACGCTTTTTTACAACGTCATGGGCAACCACGACCACGACGGCGCCATTATCGGGGAGGATGTAGACTGGCGGGCCGGGTGGCTATGGCGGGACTGCTTCGGCCCCGACCGTCTTTCCTGGAATATCGGTGGCGACCACTGGATTTTTCTAGACGACATTATCTATAAGAATACGGCAGGCGGTAAGCGTGGCCCCGGTATCAAGGGTCTGCAGAATTACTCCCACGGCCTGACGGATTCCCAGCTTGAATGGCTTCAGAAAGACCTTTCCCATACAGACAAGAATGCACGCGTATTCCTTTGCATGCACGCTCCTCTGCTCTGGCACGACTGGAGGGACTCAGGAGAGAGTCTTCACCCGATGGTAGATGAGGCGGTAACTGCCCGTATTAATCTTCTGGCGTCGGAATTTGCTCATGGCATTACCGTTTTCAGTGGTCATATCCATGGTTTCGATGCCGTAATTACACCGGATTTTCCGTATATCACCCAGTACAGCATGCCTGCGACCTCCGGCGACCAGTGGAAGAGCCCGATAGGCATGATAAAGGCTGAAGGCGACGGTTCCCCAGCCGGGATGATGGTGATAGGTTTCGCTGAAGGGAAGGAGCCGCAAATGCATTTCGAAACTCTTGCCGGTACGTTCTATCCGTACAGGGTTTACGATTTGAACGTGGTAGGGAAGGCTTATGCAGCCAGTAAGGAAATAAAAACTCTGTTCTCCACCCGCCCGGAAAGGGTGAATTACTCAAACCCGAAGTGGAAGAACTGCATTTTGGTCAATTATTGGTATTGGCGTCCGGGAGACCGGGTGGAAATGTTTGAGAATGGTAAGGCGCTGCGGCAGCTTAATCTTC
>JAGAAU010000066.1 GCA_017615135.1 Bacteroidales bacterium
GATATATTGCGGCGGTTATAGCGGTGTGGTCCCACCTCTTCCCATCCCGAACAGAGAAGTTAAACACACTAGCGCCGATGGTACTGACCTACCAGTTGGGAGAGTAGGTAGCTGCCGCTCTTTGGGAGGGTGATTGAGTCTTCGGACTTCGGTCACCCTCCTTTTTTTTTACTATATTTGTGCAACCGGATATTTCCAGATATGACAAGCGAGAATACAATTAATGCGGCTGTAAAGTCCTTGTTTGAAGGAATAGAGTTCAAGGCACAGCCCGAAGGTCTCTACGACCCTCTCCGTTACATGATTGCAATTGGTGGGAAGCGCGTGCGCCCGAAGCTCTGCCTCACTGCCTATTCCATTTTCAAGGATTCGTTAGACGATGCCATCCTGTCTGCCGCCGCGGGGCTGGAGGTGTTTCATACCTTCACCCTGATTCACGATGACATTATGGACAAATCTCCGCTGCGGCGCGCTATGCCGACGGTCTGGAAGAAGTGGAATCCGGATACCGCCATTCTTTCCGGCGACGTGATGCTCATAGACAATTACAACCGCATGGCCAGGGTGCCGGGCCCGGCCAGAGACTCCGTTATGGACCTGTTTTCAACAACCGCTGCGGAGGTGTGCGAGGGCCAGCAGCTTGATATGGAGTTCGAGTTCAGGGACGAAATCGGCATGGACGAGTACCTTCGGATGATTGGTCTGAAGACCGCAGTTCTGCTTGCATGTGCGGCAAAGACCGGGGCCCTGGTGGCCGGTGCTTCCGAGAAGGAATGCGACGCCTTGTACGATTACGGTTACCAGCTTGGTATGGCCTTCCAGATTGCAGACGATTACCTCGATGCCTATGGCGACGAAAAAGTGTTCGGCAAACCGATAGGCGGAGACATTATCAATGAAAAAAAGAGCTGGCTGACTGTCCGGGCCTTCGAAAAATGCACGGATAAGGCAAGACTTTTGCAAGAAATGAAGGCTGTCCCTTCAAACAAACAGGAGGAACAGGAGAAGATTAATGCCGTAAAGGCCCTGTACGACGCCGCCGGAGTTCCCTCAGAGGCGCTTGAAGCAATCGAGCGGTACACGGGAGCAGCCCTTTCCTGCGTAGATGGCCTTGGGCTTGGAGGCGTTAAGGTTCAGGCACTTAAGCGTTTTGCAGATAAACTTATAGGACGTGCAAAATAGTGGATTGGAAATAATGGCCCCTGCCGGCAATTTTGAATGTTTGTCGGCGGCGCTGCAGGCCGGTGCGGATTCGGTGTACTTCGGAGTCGGAGTGCTGAACATGCGCTCCCGTTCGGCCAGCAATTTCAGCCCGGAAGACCTGCCCGAAGTGGTTAAAAACTGCCACGGCGCGGGAGCCAGGTGTTATCTTACGCTGAACACCGTACTCTATCCGGACGATATGGAGCTTATGCGGAGCACGCTCTGCGCTGCAAAGGATGCCGGAGTGGATGCGGTGATTGCATCGGATATTGCGGCCATAGAGTTCGCACGAAGCATAGGCCTGGAGGTGCATCTCTCCACCCAGTTGAATATCGCAAATGTGGCGGCGCTGCGGTTCTACTCCCGCTATGCAGATGTTGCGGTGTTGGCGCGCGAACTGAGCCTGGATCAGGTGAAAGTCATCAGCGACGCCATTGAGACTGAGGGGATTACAGGTCCGTCCGGAAATCCGGTACGGTTGGAAATGTTTGCCCACGGAGCCCTTTGCATGGCGGTTTCCGGAAAATGCTACCTGAGTCTGCACAGTTACGGTTCTTCCGCCAACAGGGGAGCTTGCCTGCAAATCTGCCGTCGCGGCTATGAAGTGAAAGACCTCGAGACCGGGAATACCCTCCACACGGACAATAAGTATATTTTCTCTCCTAAAGATCTGTGTACCATAGAGTTCATGGATAAAATGGTGGCAGCGGGAGTGAAGGTTTTCAAGATTGAAGGACGGGCGAGGAGTGCCGAATACGTTAAGCGCTGCACTGACTGTTACCGTCGGGCCGCAGATGCAGTTTGCGACGGAACATATACCCCCGAATTGGCTGCGGAGCTGAAGAAGGGGCTTCAGGAGGTGTTTAACCGCGGGTTCTGGGACGGATGGTATCAGGGCGCGGAGATGGGGCAGTGGAGCAATGTGTATGGCAATTCATCCACCCGACGCAAGGTTTACTGCGGAAAAATTTCGAACTGGTTCGACCGTATCGGAGTGGCCGAGGTAACCGTAGAAAGCGCTCCTCTGAATGTTGGAGACGATGTTATGGTAATCGGCAGCACCAGCGGAGTGGTGGAATTCAAGGTGGAAGACCTCAGGGTGGAAATGGAGAGCGCCCCCTGCGCGCAAAAGGGAACCCGCTGTTCGGTGGCGGTTCGGCCGGAAGGTGCATGGAACGGAGCGTTGCGGCGCGGAGATAAACTGTATATTTGGACAAATGAGACTTAAAAACTTGATTGCTGCAGCCTTAACGGCTCTGATTTCGCTTTCTGCGGCCGCTCAGTCCGGCAGCTTCACTATGGGCAAATGGCTTGAAATCCAGAGTGCCATAATGAAGGAACTGGGCGTGCATTATGTAGATTCTCTGCCGCTGGAGAGGATAGAAAAGGTGGGTATCCAAGCCATGTTGGCCAATCTGGATCCCTACACCATATATGTTCCGGAAGAGGAAACCGAGAACTTCAACATGCTGATAAGCAATACCTACGGTGGCATTGGGGCAATCATCTACAAACCTGAACTGCAGGGGAACGTGATTATCAGCGAACCCTATGAAGGCTCGCCGTCGCACCTTGCCGGTCTCCAGCCTGGCGATGAAATTATGGAGATAGATTCCCAGACCGTAAAGGGTCTGAGCGTCCAGGAAAGTACCAGCCGGATGAGGGGAGTAGCGGGTACCACCGTAAAATTCCTCGTCAAAAAGGTACGTACCGGAGAAATCAAGGAAATTCAGGTCGTGCGCCAGAAAATCCATCTGCCGGACATCAGATATGCAGGTATATTGGACGATAAAAAGACAGGGTACATTGCATTGAGCGGGTTTACCTACGGGGTGTCGGCGCTGGTGCAGAAAGAGGTCGTTGCGCTCAAGAAAGCCGGAATGAAGGAGCTGGTGCTGGATTTGCGCGGCAACGGCGGCGGCCTGCTGCAGGAAGCGGTAGACATAGTGGGCCTGTTCGTCCCCAAAGGTACCCTGGTGGTAAGTTCCCGGGGCAAGGGGATGAAGGACGACTACAATTATAAAACCACCTCCACCCCAGTGGACTTGAACCTGCCGCTTGTTGTATTGGTAGACTCCCAGTCGGCCTCAGCATCGGAGATTGTGGCGGGGGCCCTTCAAGACCTGGATCGGGCTACCATCATGGGTCAGCGCACCTTCGGCAAGGGGCTGGTGCAGAGTATCCGTCCCATGCCTTACGGCGGTCAGCTCAAACTCACAACTGCAAAATACTATATCCCCAGCGGCCGCTGCGTGCAGATTAAAGACTATGCGCATCGCAGGGAAGACGGCAGCGTAGGCAATATCCCCGATTCCCTTACCAGCGTATTCCGCACTATGGCGGGGCGTGAAGTGCGCGACGGCGGAGGCATCACTCCCGACGTGATTCTGCCTTCCAAAAACTACAGCCGCCTTGCCTATGCCCTCGCAGGCTGGCAGGTGATAGAGCACTATGCGCTGGATTACGTGAAAACGCACGAGTCTATCCCGCCGGTGAAAGATTTCCATTTCGACGAATACGACGACTTTGTGCGCTTTGCCAAGGATGCAAAGTTCGACTATCGCAGCAGCGCTAAGACCTATTTCGATGCGATGCGGGATTCCCTGAAGACCGAAGCTCCCGACGAAGAAACTCTCCAGCTGCTGGAAGCCCTTTCCAAGAAGATAGATGTAAGTAAGGAAGATGCCCTGAGGGCCAGGAAAGAGGAGATAATTCCTCTCATCGAGGAGGAAATAGTTGTCCGCTACCACTTCCAGCGGGCGGCCATGGAGTTGCGGCTCCGCTACGACGAAGAACTGCGCAAAGCGCTTGAAAGCCCAAGGATATGACCAGTTGGAGGTGCTGGGAAACTGGAAACCATGGTCGCCCGTGACCATGTGAACGGGAGGGGCCCACGAAGTGGGAGGGATAGCCCCGAAGGGGCGTAGTTTCCAGGCTTCCAGCACCTACAACTGGTCTAAGGCTTTAAAAAGAGACAAATACGATGAAATTGATTTTTGCTACAGGAAATAAGGGAAAGCTGCGGGAAGCGGCTGATATATTGGGAGAGGGCTTTGAACTGCTCTGTCCCGCAGACTTCGGAATAACCGAAGATATTCCTGAAACAGGGAGCACACTGGAGGAGAACTCCATTCAGAAGGCGGAGTATATCTATGCCAGAACGGGAATGGACTGTTTTGCAGACGATACCGGCCTGGAGGTGGACTGCCTGGACGGGGCTCCTGGAGTGTATACGGCAAGGTATGCAGGGCCGGGCTGCAACTTCGGCGACAATATGGACAAGTTGCTGAGGGAAATGGCCAAAAAAGGTCCGTCAGCTCCTCGCACGGCGCGCTTCCGTACGGTTGTTACCCTCATTAAGGACGGTAAACGTCAGATTTTCGAAGGAGTGGTGGAAGGCCGAATCGCCACGGAGAAATGCGGACGTGAGGGCTTCGGCTACGATCCTGTGTTCCTGCCCGATTTTCCGGCCGGCTCCGAACATGCCGGAAAGACCTTTGCAGAGATTCCTGAACACGATAAGAACGCCATATCCCACAGGGGCCGTTCCCTGCGGAAAATGGCCGCTTGGCTTCGCGGAGAATGACTTTTGCAGACAGGCTGATAGTTCTCAATACCACCAAGACCGGAGACAAATCCCTGGTCGTTCACTGCCTTAGCCGCAGCTGCGGGCGCAGGAACTTCATTGTCAGCGCTGGTAAAAACGGCCCGGCAGCCCTTTTTCTGCCCCTGAACATAATAAGTGCAGAAGTGGTGGAGAATTCGCGCTCGAGTCTCTGGCGGCTGCGCAGCCCGTCTTCTGAATCGCCCCTTGCCGGCATCCGCAACAGCCCGGTAAAAAATGTCATCAGTCTGTTCGTCAGTGAGGTGCTGTATCGCATTCTGAAGGAAGGTAGCGGCGACGCCGACCTGTTCGACTGGTGTGTAACCCGAATCCTCACCCTCGATGCCCTGACGGAAAATTACTCGAACTATCATCTGCGTTTCCTTTTGGAACTGTGCTCCGCTATGGGTTTTTCAGTGAGTGAGGAGAGCATTGCGCCTTTTGCGGGGGAACAACTCAAGAATCTCTGCGCGCTAATTGCCGGAGATTCCGCCGAATCTCTTCTCGTGCCCTTGAGGGGAGAAGACCGCAGCGCCATTGCGGCGATTCTGCTGGAGTATCTGGGGTATCACAGCGAAATGAATTTGAACGTGCGCTCGCTTCCGGTATTGAGGGAGATTTTTTCTTGACTATCTTTGCAGAGTGAAACAAGTGTTGGAAGCAACTGTAGTTAAGAACGCCGGCAGCCATTATCTGCTGAGTGCCGCTTCCGCGTGGGCACCTTTCCCGGCGGTGCTGAAAGGAAAGGTTCGGCTCGACGGCGGCAGCTCCACCAACCCTATTGCAGTAGGAGACAGGGTGCGCTGCGAGCTTGACAGTACCCCAACAGAAGAAAATCCGGCACAGATTGCCGAAATCCTGCCCCGGAGCAACTGCGTGGTGCGCAAATCCACCAACCTCTCCAGGCGTTCGCAGGTAATTGCCGCCAATGTAGACCGCGCTGTTGTGGTCTCTACCCTCTATTTCCCCCGGATAAAGTTGCCTTTTCTGGACAGGATGCTCGTGAGTTGCGGGGTTTTCGGGGTACCGGCAGTGATTGTGCTCAATAAGACAGACATTTACGGTGCCGAAGCGGCCGATGAGATACAGGATTTCCGCAGAATCTACGAATCTGCCGGTTACCGGGTAATAGAGACTTCGGTTCGCAGCGGGCGGGGGATCGACAGCCTGAGAGAACTGTGCTCCAGCGGTCTGAGCCTTCTCACCGGTGAGTCAGGCGTTGGCAAATCATCCATTATCAAGGCGTTGGACGGCAATCTGAATCCTAAGGTGGGCAAAATCTCGGATGCCCATCTGCAGGGGCGTCACACCACCTCGCTCTATGAGATGTATCCACTGGAGAGCGGCGGCTTCGTGATAGACAGCCCCGGGCTCAGAAGCTTCGGCCTGGTAGACCTGAAGCCGGAAGAAACGGCCCTTTACTTTCCGGAGATGCTAAGACTTTCTGCAGACTGCCGCTTCATCCCCTGCACCCACACCCACGAACCCGGTTGTGCAGTGAAAGCTGCCCTGGAAAGGGGTGAAATCTCTCCTGAACGCTATTCTTCCTACCTTGGCATGCTGGAAGAAGACAGGAAATTCAGATAATGTGCTTATCTTTGCAAAGATATGGCAGAATTGTTCCTGTACCTTTTTCTGGCCCTCGCCGTTTCCTTTCTCTGCTCCATTCTTGAAGCAGTGCTGATGTCCACTCCAATTTCCTACATTACCATGAAGGAAGAGGAGGGATACAAGCCGGCGGTGCTGATGAAAAAGTTCAAATTGGATTCTTCACAGGCCATTGCCGCCATACTTTCGCTGAATACCATCGCCAACACGATAGGAGCCGCAGGAGTGGGGCGTCAGGCCACGATCCTTTTCGGCAGCGCCTGGTTCGGGCTGGTGTCGGCCCTCATGACCATCTTCGTTCTGGTATTTGCGGAGATTATCCCCAAGACCATAGGCACGGCGCACTGGAAGACCCTGATGGGCTTTACGGCCAGAAGTATCAAACTGCTGATTTTCTGCCTTTATCCCATAGTTGTGTGCGCCAACTGGCTCCAGAAATTCATCACGCCGGAAGAGAGCGACCTGGGAGTTTCCCGCGAAGAAGTAGGGGCTATGGCGGAGGTAGCTGAAATGTCCGGCGAGCTGGACGAAGACGAGAACGAGGTCATCCAGAACATCATAAACATAGACGAAATTACGGCGTCGGATGTGATGACTCCGCGTGTCGTGGCTGCAATCGCCCCGGAGAAGATGACCATCAAGAGTTTCTACAAGGACAAACGCTTCCTTCATCATTCACGCATCCCTGTATATGCAGATAACGACGAGTACATTACCGGTTATATACTCCGTATCGAGGCTCTGCAGCTGATGGCCGAAGACCGTTACGACACGCCCCTTACGGCAATCCGCCGCAAGATAGCCAGTTTCAATGAAGACACTCCGCTCGGCAAGATCTGGGATGAAATGATTTCCAAAGACGAGCAGATTGCCGTGGTTATCAACGATTACGGTTCCTTTCAGGGCATTCTTACCCTCGAGGATGTAATTGAGACCATACTCGGAGACGAGATAGTGGACGAGCAGGACGTGGTGCGCGACATGCAGCAGCTGGCCAGGGATAAATGGAAGAAACAGCGTCGCAACAGAGAATGAAAGCCTTTTTAAAGTCTATTTTTTCGCTTGCGCTTCTGGTGGCGGCCTGTACCCCGTCCGATGATGCCAGGGCCCGCAAGCTCCCCGAGGTGAAAATCAGCTGGGAAGAACCCCTCGTGCTAAGCGCCGGCGGGTATGTGCGCGTGCATCCTCTTACAGACGGCAGACTTATGTGCAGTTACACCCATGGTGGCCGTGGTTACGCCCGTTACAGCAGTGACGGCGGTGCCAGCTGGACAGACCAGGAGGTGATAGTGAACAGCTTCACTGCCCAAAAAGGGGACAGATCCGTTACGGTTACAATTTCCAACCCGGAAACCGCCCAGCTTCCCCTGGATTATCCCGTCCATCCTGGGCGCCTGTTCTATACCGTTAACCTGAGGCCTAAAGACGGGCTTTCAACCATACATCCTTACGGTATTGCCTGCCGCCATTCAGACGACGGCGGAAAAACCTGGTCTGAGCTCTCCGTCCTTTACCTTTCGGAACCCTGGGATACAGACACCAAGAAAGGATGCTGGGAACCCTTTATCCTGCCTCTTCCGGACGGCACGCTCCATCTGTACTATTCTGATGAAACCCCTTACTACCGGGAGGGTAACAAATACCAGAACATATCCCTGCTGGAGTCCCGCGACGGGGGCGACAGCTGGACCGGAGAACCCCGCATAGTCTGTTACACTCCGAAGTTTCGGGACGGAATGCCGGTGGCAATGATTTACGAAGACCGCATATACCTTTCCATAGAGACCAACAACGTAGATGTTCGCCTGCATCCGCAGTTGCTTTACACCCAGCTGTCCAATCCCTGGCCGGAAACGGAAGGAGAATTCTCTCCCCGCAGGTTCGACCCTATGCTGAAGTCCATGGAGTCCCCGGAGTATACGACCGGCGCTCCATATCTCATTCAGACAGAGAATTTTTTCGTGCTGAGCTGGCAGACCTCGCGTGGCGCGGACGTTAAGGATTCCAACCGCCGCATTATGGAGGTTGCCGCATGTCCCAAGAGCGAGATGAAGAACTGTACGTTCAGTACCATGCGCGGCATCTCGCACCCCATAGACGCCGATATCCAGACCGAGAGCGTAATGTGGAACTCACTCACGCCCCTTGGCGGAGACGCTGTCCTTGCGTGCTGTATGTACAACGGCAAAGTGACGCTTGTGAAAGGGGTTATTTCTCTGTAGTCGAGGCGCTTTTTCCGTAATCCTTGGGTAAACAGCCGATATGTTTCTTGAAGCTGGTGGCAAAATAGGAAGGTGAGGAAAATCCTACCCTCGCACTGATTTCTGAAACTGAGTAGCGGCCTTCCATCAAAAGTTTACAAGCCCTGTCAAGACGAATGTTGCGGATAAAATCGGATACGGTGCCACCTGTTGTTTCCTGAATGCGGGAATAAAGTTTGGAACGGCTCATGTACATCTGCCGGGCGAATTCTTCCGAGGAGAATGCTTCGTTATCCATATTGGCTTCAACAACCTTGGTGGCTCTGTGAAGGAATTCGTCGGCTACGGAAGGCTCTTCGGAATATCCCGAGCGGAGTTGACCGGTGAAAAGATCCCGTGTCTTTTCAAGATTATCTTCCAGCCTGCGTATTTCCGCATTACGGACTCTAAGCTCCATTTTTGCGCGCAGAGCAGCTGCTGTCAGAAGGGCTGCGAGGCCAAGGAATATTACGGATAGAAAAATAAGTAACGTTCTAAAAAGTCCACTCTGCCACCATCGTGGAAGTATGTGGATTTCCAGCGGAACATATCCGTCGCAATAGACTCCGTCATTGTTCATGCATCGTAATTGAAGCGTATAATTCCCGGGTGCCAGGTTGTTAAAAGACGCCTGATGGTCTCCTGTTCTGTGCCATTTGTCGTCCAGCCCGTCGAGTCGGTAAAGAAAGTTATCCTTGCCGTATGAGAGAGGGTTAACAACGGCCCAGTGTGCAATAAGAGGTCCTTTGTTTGAGGGTAATCGGACAGAGATACAAGCGCCTAAATTATTGCGTTCAATCTCGCCATGATTTCTAATGTCGAAATCCACATCAGAGAAATATGGTTTAGGGGAGTATGGATTTGAATACAGGTCATCCGGGTTGAAGCAAGTCAGTCCGCTTAATCCGCCAAAATATACTAGTCCGTTTGAGCCTGTGCACGCAGCGCCTTCCACGAATTCGTTGCTGGTAGGTCTGTTTATGACAGTTGCAGACCTGGTATCCAGATTAAACAGGCAGATGTGTTTCCCGAAACACAATAACAGATTCTTGTCATTTCCCAGCATAGATCGGATATTGTTGTCTGGAAGACCATCTTGCACAGTGTAAAGCCTTGGTTCTGAGATTCCAGAGTATTCAATCAATCCCTGGGAAGTGGCAATCCAAATCTTACCACTCGTGTCTTGCAGAATCTGGTTAACGTGAAACCCTGCTGAACTGATGTTTGTGAAAATTTCAGACTCAGTCTGTATGTTTCCGGTGGGGGAAGACAGACGGAACAATCCCTCGTCTGTCCCGATCCAGATTCTCCCGGAGCGGTCCTTGAACAATACAGTAATGATACGTCTGCCAAGCTCGGGAGTTACTTCGATTGCGGGATGTAGAGAAAGGTCTCCCGTGTGAACGTCAAACAGGAAGAGTCCTTCTAGCGATCCTACCAGCCATTGTCCATTAGAGATTTCCAGAAGGGAATAACATCCATTTTTGATCGGCGCTCTATTGTTTATGGCAAACCCCTGGGCCTTAAAGTTGTGAATGTCGAGTCTGATAATTCCCCCCATATGCATTCCGATATATAGAAAACCATCCTGGCCTGGAACAATACATTTAATATTCCCTCTCAATATGGGAATGTTCTGGCAAGATACGCTCCTGTCGTGCGGAGAATAAAGGAAAATACCATCGTCGTTAGTCCCAATCCATATATTATCTGAAGCCGGGTCCGGGCAAAGGCAACTGACAAATCCGTATATTCCATCTCCGGATAATGGAATCTCGCTTAGTTTCTCATCCTGTGGGTTCCAATAATTTACCCCACCGAACCATGTTCCGATCCAGATGCCGTTTTGAGAGTCTGAATAAATGGCGCGAACACTATTGTGGCTTAAGGAAAAATTTGTTCTGTCATGACGGCATACCCTGAATGTGCCATTCAGGTCGTCGTAAACTGCCAGTCCGTCGTAGGTCCCCACCCAAAGGCGTCCGTGAGTGTCTGTTTGGAGTACCCTGACAAAGTCAGAAGGAAGAATGTTGTTTCCTGAATAATGCCGGAGAATATTGAATCGGGAGTCGGTGCGATATAGTCCATCTCCATATACGCCTATCCACCATCCATTGTCTTGTGATGGCGCAATGGCATGAACATCTACTCCGCTGAATCCGGGTACTATGCTTGCTTTCCCATCGTTGAGAATAAACAATCCGGCATCGGATGCGACAAGTCCTTCTGGTCGCTGGAAGAATACTTCGATCTGAAATACCTTGCCATGATTCCGTGAGGAGGGATGGCTCTGTGGAATCAAAGAAGTTCGATATCATCGGCTTTGAA
>JAGAAU010000067.1 GCA_017615135.1 Bacteroidales bacterium
AGAGGGGGCTCACCTGTATTCAGGACTGGCAAAGGAAATAACGCCGGAAGAGTACGAAACCCGAATTGCCGACGGCAGCATAACCGACGTCCTGGCCAGGCACGACGTAAGCGCAGGAGACGTTTTCTTCATTCCGGCCGGACGCGTCCATGCCATCTGCGGAGGATGCTATATAGCTGAAATTCAACAAACTTCAGACATAACCTACCGCATTTGGGATTACAAGCGGCTGGGGCTGGACGGCAAGCCCCGCCAGTTGCACACCGAGTTGGCGAAGGAAGCGATAGACTACCGCGTTTATCCAGATTACCGGAGCAGCTACGAAAAAGTCCGCAACGAAGAAGCACTGCTGGTAGACTGCCCGTTCTTCACCACTTCCCTGCTGGATGCAGACGCTCCATTCACAAAAGAACTGGGCGGGAGCGATTCTTTCCTGGTGCTGATGTGCACCGGCGGAGAAGGCAGCCTGAGCCTGGAAGGGGCTGAAGTGGACGGAATGCCGGTTCAGGTACGTGCCGGAGAAACCCTGCTGATTCCGGCCTGCGCAGAAAAACTACACGTGAATCCCTCCGGAGATGGCATCAAACTGCTGCTCTCCTGTCAGTGCTCGCGATAAACATTATCCACCGATAACCTGCCCCAGGCTTTCCAGAGGGGCAGCGACGGGTCGTCTACAACGGCATCAACCGTACAGGGGATGCCTTGAATGACGTTTTTCTCCAGGAATTCCTTTTCTATCGGCCAAAGGCAATCTGTGTAGCCTGCTACATCGTGCGCCCGGTTTTTAAAACGCCAGATACTGCAGTTCCAGCCTTTCTTCATGAGCATTTCGGCAATGTAATCGCTGCCCCAAAGTTCCAGTCCCAGAATCCCGTGATGCCGGTAGGCGACCAGAGTGTCGTCCATTCCGTGGAAGAGCAGAATCGGGCAGGGGGCCTGTGAGAATTTTATCTTGCCGTGATTGCTGATTATTCCGCCGGCAAAACTCATTACACCCTTGAAATTAAAGCCTTGCGGCAAGCCTTCCGTATTGCCGTTAGCGATGTTGTACGCACTGGCCAGAGATATGATGGCTCCGGCCGAACTGCCTGAAATCACGATATTGTCCGACGGAATTCCAAGTTCAGGATGGGCAGCCAGGAAGGAGACCGCCGAAAATACGTCTTCAACTCCTATTCTCTGGGACATCACAAACCTGTCTATGGCCTTTTGTGCACCTCCAAGAGTTTTTTTAACCTTAAAACCCTTCATTCCCAGACGATAGTCTATAGCTACAACCGGATAGCCTTCTTCATTCAGTTTCCGGAACCATTTAACAACATGAGTATCACTGCGTTTCCCCATAATGAAACCTCCTCCGAACACATAGAGGATGGCGGGCTTCGAGCTGGGTTGGTCCGGGCGCCAGATATCCAGATAAAGAGTGCAGGTATCCCTCTCCGCATATGGGTAGGTTTCCTGCGCACCGGCCGCAAAAGTAACGGACAATGCAAGGACGAGAAGTGCGAATCGTTTCATAACCGGCCTCAATTTTAAGAAATTATTTGCAATTTTGGAAACTGAAACTGCAGTTCGAGAATATGGAATTCAAGAATATCATACGCTTCTGCGGCGTTGCGGCATCTGTTGTCTGCATTCTGGCCGCATGCGAAAAAGACCCTCTCCAGCCCGCCGAAAACTATAAGCCAAAGGCCGGAGAATACTACCTTCCGATGATTGAGACCACCGACATACACGGGCACCTGGTGGAAATCGAATCCAATACCGTGCATTACCGGCTGGCATACATCGCCGACAAAGTGCAGGATATCCGCTTCCGGAACGGCAAGACCAACAAGAACCGGCTTCTACTCCTGGACGGAGGCGATCTCTATCAGGGCGCGAGCGTTTCCAACCTGCTTTCCGGCAAACCTGTCTATACTGCAATGGACCTGATGGGCTATGATGCGGTTGCCCTGGGAAACCACGAATTCGACTGGGGCGTCGAGGACATGATAGATACAGACGCCACCCTTCCGGATTACGAGTGGAACGGCTCCATGCACTCAAATCAGATTCCTGTTCTGTGCGCTAATCTTTACCGGAACGGCAGCCGGGTGTCCTTTACCAGAGATTATGAAATCGTGGAGAAAACTGCCATAGGTGCCCGTGGAGACAGTGTCAAGGTTAAAATCGGCATCGTGGGCTTTGCCCAGGATTATGCCGGCAGCATAATGGCCACTCAGTTCACCGGCAAGGGCTATTCCATTCAGGAAAATTATCAGATTGCAAACGACATCGCCGCCAGTCTGGAGGCCAGCGGACAGTGCCATGCCACGGTGCTTCTTACCCACGAGGCCGCCGCGAATGCCGCAACCAAACTAGGCGCCGGCAGTCCGTTCGACCTGGTTCTGGGAGGGCACTCGCACCGCACCGCTTCCGGGCTCACAGACTGGGGTCTTCCCTACCTTCAGGGCGGGCGCTACTGCGAGCACTATGCATACGCAGATCTCCGCTTCATAGTAGACCAGGACGGCAATGTCACGTTCAAGGGCGTGAACAATAGAAAAATCGTTGCGGTAGAACCTTCGCGGGACATCCACAACTATCCCGGGCAGAATTCGACCGAGCTTTCGGAGGACATCATGGAAGTGTCGGACTATGCCATTTCCGCCACTCTGGAGCAGCAGAACGACGTTATCGGCTATATTACAGTAGGCGCCACATCCTGGTATCTTAACGGCAGCGGGGACAGGGCAGCTACGATTTCCAACTGGATGTGCGATATTATCCGCCGCATAGGCGGTGCAGACGTGGCATTCGTCAATGCCGGCGGTATACGCACCACTCTCCCCCTTAACGGGCAATCCCGCCGGGACATCACTGTGGCTAACGTGTACGAAATGTTTCCTTTCAACAACACCATCTACGTTTATGAAATCACATATGCCGAGCTACTGCAGCTGCTGGAATATTCAATGACCAGCGGGGGCCAAAGCCTGTTTTCCCGCATGACGGGCATAGACTGCCGATATACGCAGACGGAGCATGTCAGTTCTTCCGGGGATAAATGGTATACCTATGCTGTCTATTCTCTCAGCATGGACGAAAATGAGATTTATCGCAATCACAGCTGGGCGGGCGACTGGGCCTCACGCACCCTGATTCTGGCCGTAAGCGAATACCTGGCCACTACGGAGCGCACAGACTACTACACCAATCTCAGCAATCCGCTCCTGGAGTGGAATTCAAGTCCGCGCCTTCGCATTAACGATATGATAGACAACGAGAACGCCGTTCGCGTACTCCGTTCGGAAGCAGCCGCATCCTCCGGCCACCTC
>JAGAAU010000068.1 GCA_017615135.1 Bacteroidales bacterium
CAAATTATGGAAACTGCATCCTTGACCTTAATGACAGTCTTGGACTTGTCGCCCAGCAAGTACATCTGTGAGGAATATGTCCCGAGGATGGGCAAGGTCATATCCATAACCATGGAGCAACCTTCCGTATCAAAACGGTCGGTCTCCTGATTCATCCTGGCAATGATTTCCTCCGGGGTCTGTGCCATGAGGGCGCCCGCAATGAAAAGTGCTGCAGCAAGGGAAACCAGAATTTTTTTCATATTCATAAAACAATTAGATAATCACCGCATTGTGGCAAATATAATAAAAAAACAGAATCCATCTTTCAAGATTGTTTCGTATATTTACGGAAACTAGAAAAGGATTGATTACGCGTACCACATATGATACACATTCATGAAGAAGCCGCGCGCTGCCTGTTATGCGCAGATGCGCCCTGCAGCAAAGCCTGCAAGAACTCCGACCCCGCAAGGGCAATCCGTGCCGTACGCTTCGGCAATGAAGCCATCGCCCGCCAGTGGGTTGCGCAGGCCGACGAAGCCGAACTCGAGGCTGCCGAAAAGGCCTGCATCCATTATGACCGCCCCATCCGTATCAGGGAGATGGTAAAGGCCTTACCGGAGACCCCCGGTCAGGCCGGGGGAGACGGACACGTCATGCCCGGCTCCAATCGGGCATCTCTGCCGTCTCTGTCAATAGAATTTTGCGGCATCCGCTGCGAGAATCCTTTCTTCCTGGCATCTTCGGCGGTCTGTACCAACTATGAGATGGTTGCCCGCGCCTTCGAGGCCGGCTGGGCAGGTGTGTTCTACAAGACTATCTGTCTGCAGGAGATTAAGGAAGTGTCGCCGCGCTTTGACGCCGTCTATGATAACGGCAATCATGGCGATTTCTACGGTTTCCGTAATATGGAGCAGCTGAGCGAGAACCCCGTAGAGATGGACTTTGACATCCTGAAACGGCTTAAACAGAACTATCCCACCAAAGTTGTCGTTGCCTCCATAATGGGCCAGAAGGAGGAAGATTGGATTGAACTGGCCAAAATGGCCGAGGCGGCCGGCTGCGATGCCGTGGAGCTGAACTTCTCATGCCCGCAGATGCGTCTTGCCGGTATGGGCAGCGACGTGGGACAGGACCCTGAACTGGTTACCTTCTATACCGCTTTTGTAAAGCGCAGCGTAAAGATTCCGGTCATTCCCAAGATGACACCTAACATCGCACATATTTCACAACCTGCATTAGGTGCCTACTTTGCTGGAGCCAATGCCATTTCGGCAATTAATACCATAAAGAGCGTTACCCTGGGCGATGGCTCCGATGTTAACGGATGCCAGACCGGCTCGGGTTATTCCGGCCGGGCCGTCAAGCCCATAGCCCTGCGCCACATCCTGGCCATGGCTAAGAACCCCATTATGAAAAACATCCAGTACAGCGGAATAGGCGGTATAGAAACATGGCGCGATGCACTGGAGTTCATACAGCTCGGTTGCTGCAACGTTCAGGTGTGTACATCAGTGATGCAGTACGGTTACCGCATCATTGACGATATGATTCTGGGCCTTCAGAACTATATGGCAGAGAGGGGTGTAGACAATCTTGCAGACCTGGTGGGCGAACTGCTGCCTAAGTTCTATCTGCCGCACGATCTGGACCGCGACACCATAGTATATCCTAAAATCGACCGTGAGAAGTGCATAGGCTGCGGCCGCTGCTATACCTCCTGTTCGGACGGCGGTCACCAGGCCATCTCCTTCGGTGAAGACCGCCAGCCCCGCGTAAACGGCGCAAAGTGTGTGGGGTGCCTGCTCTGCCGTCTGGTCTGCCCCTCGGGAGCAATCAGTCCCGCCAAGAGAGTTCAGAAAAAGGCCTGATATTCTTGCATATGCGACGATTTGTCTCTTTCGTACTAATATCGATAGTATGCCTTTGGAGCGCGTTTGCGCAGGAGAATTCTGTTCAGACATACTTTTCTGCTGAACAGTTGCCGGATTTGATTCAGTGTCTGCCCGCACCGCCGGCTAAAGGCTCTGCTGCGTTCAGATACGATATACAGCGCTATAAATGGGGGAAGGCGCAGAGGAACAATCCCGAGCGTGCAGCTATGGCGCGCAGAGACGCTGTCTGGAGCTATGAGGCGCTGCTTGCCGAGTTGAGCGTGCCTTTTGGCCTTGAAATTTCTGCTGAGTCCACGCCGGAACTTTGGAAGCTCGTTACCACAAGCCTTGCTACCACCGACCAGATGCGCGTCGCCCCCAAGGCTTTTTACAATCGCACGAGGCCGTTTGTCTATTTCAAGGAGAAAGCATTCCTGGAAGACGACGCCCAGTTCAGCGGTGAAGGCAGCTATCCCTCAGGCCATACCATGCGCAGCTGGACTGCAGCGCTGATTCTTTCTGAAGTTAACCCAGCTGCGGCCGAAGCTATTTACGCCCGCGCCTGGGAATGCGGCATCAGCCGCGTCATCTCCGGCGCCCACTGGCAGAGCGACGTAGACGTAACTCGCCTTGCCGCCAGCATCGGCTATTCCCGCCTCCAGACAAATGAAAAATTCCGTGCTCAGATGGAACTGGCACGGAATGAATTCATTCGTTTGACTCAGTAGCCGGCTAATGCCGGAATCTTGCTTTAGTCCAGCTTGGGACCGGCTGCTACGAGAGCCTTGCCGGCGGCATTGCCTTCGTACTTCTTGAAATTCTTGATAAAGCGTCCTGCGAGGTCTTTCGCCTTCTCTTCCCACTGTGCGGGATTTGCGTAAGTGTCGCGGGGATCCAGAATTCCTGTATCAACTCCTTCCAGCACTGTAGGG
>JAGAAU010000069.1 GCA_017615135.1 Bacteroidales bacterium
CAAACTGGGCGGCAATATGGCGGGAGTAATCACCTACACCGTACTTATCAATCTGGTGGTAGCGGTAGTTATTCCGCTCTTCATTCCTTTCATCCATCCCGTAGAGGGCTTTACCTTCGGACAGACTTTCAACTTTGTACTGGTGCAGGTGTTCCCCCTGCTGATACTTCCCTGCATCTGCGCATGGATGTTGCGTTACCTCGCCCCGAAGGTTCATGCAAAAATCTGCGAATTCACCTGGATTTCATTCTACCTCTGGGCCTTTTCGCTCGCGCTCGCAGTGCTCATGTGCACCCGCATAATAGTACGCAGCAGCGCCCCCTGGACGCTTATAATGGAAATAGCGGCTGCGGCCCTGGCATGCTGCATATTCAACTTCTGGGCAGGCAGAAGGCTCGGGAGGGCATACAAATGTAAAACCAGCGCCGGACAGGCCCTGGGGCAGAAAAATACGGTCTTCCTGATCTGGACCGGCTACAGTTTCATGGATCCTGTAACTTCGGTGGCAGGGGGCTTCTACAGCATATGGCAGAACTGCTTCAACAGCTGGCAGCTATACCGCCGGCGCAAATACCTTGAAGCAGTGAATGGTGTAACTGATAATTCAGTGGATTAGATATGTATAGGGTAAAAGACGACAAAAGGGTGCAGACTTCGGTCCAGCGTATATTCGACGGGCTGGACGCCTGCCTTGACAGTAAGAATTTCAACGATATATCGGTGAGCGACATATCCACGGCGGCGGGTATCAGCCGAGCCACCTTCTACCGCCTGTTCGACTCTCCGTCGGACATTCTGGCCTATATCTGCGACCAGCTGGTAATCGGCAACGTCCGCAACTACCTGGACAGTTCCATTTCCAGCATACACGAATTCCGGATAAGGCTGGTAGACTACTGGCTGGACCGTTACGACCTTGTGAACATAATTCTTAAAAGCCAGCGGGACGACTTGCTCTTCAATGCGGTCTGGAAGTTCTCCGGAGACAGCACCATCAACCGTTCAGGCTACCTCACCCCCGCAGAAATGGACTATGTGAAGGCTGTAACCTTCGCGCTTATGCGAAGTATCCTAATGGTGTACGGCCAACACGGCAGAAAAGAGCGTGCAGATGATATCCTCGCCCTTTTCTATAAAGTTGGAGATAAGCTTTAGAGCTGTATCAGGCAGCCAGAATTGCGTCTGCGAGAGCTTCCAGGGCAGCCTTGTCGCCGCTCTTCATCCGGCTGCGCAGGGTAACCACAGGTTCTACCGTCTCCACATTCTTCATTCCGGACAAGAATTCCTTCATCACCCTGCCAGCACTCGGCGCCCAGGATCCGTTTTCTACTATGCCAACCTTCCTGTTGGAATATCCCTTGATTTCGAGTCTGTGCAGGAACTCATACATGGGAGTGAAGAGGCCGGCATCGTAGGAAGACGCGGCCACCACCATCTTGGGATAACGGAAGGCGTCCTCGACGTTTTCGGCAAAATCGGAGCGGGTAAGGTCGCTGAGCACCACCTTGGGAGCGCCTTTGGCCTTCAGGATTTCCGCCAGTTTTTCCGCGGCTGCGAGCGTACCGCCATGAATTGATGCGCAGGCTATAAAGATGCCGTCGGTTTCCGCTTCGTACTTGCTCCAGGTGTCGTAGAGCGAGAGATATTCGCCCAGATTGTCCTCGAGCAGCGGGCCGTGAAGGGGGCGGATGGCCTTGATGGGCAGCGCGGAGGTTTTCTTGAGCAGCGCCTGAACCTGGGCGCCGTATTTACCCACGATATTGAAGTAGTAGCGGCGCGCCTCGCAGGACCAGTCGTCATCGTCGCGGCCATAAAAGCCGCATTTGCCGAGGGCGCCGAACTTGCCGAACCCGTCCGCGCTGTAGAGCGATCCGTCCGCCTCGTCGAAGGAGACCATCACCTCCGGCCAATGCACCATGGGAGCGGCGATAAACTGCAGTCTGTGCTTTCCGAGTTCAAGCACGTCGCCCTCCTTAACTGCCTGTGTACGCCCTTCGAGATTGAGGTCCTCGAAGAACTGCGGCAGCATCTGCAGCGCCTTGGCACTTGCGACGAGTTGCATGGCGGGATACAGTTCCAGCACCTTCGCAATGAGCGCCGAATGGTCGGGTTCCATATGATGCACGACCAGATAGTCCGGGGTGCGGCCGCCAAGCGCTTCGGCCAGGTTTTCCAGCCACTGCTCCCCTACTTTCTC
Source organism: Bacteroidales bacterium (assembly GCA_017615135.1). Classification (GTDB taxonomy): domain Bacteria; phylum Bacteroidota; class Bacteroidia; order Bacteroidales; family UBA932; genus Cryptobacteroides. The sequence continues at coordinate 2,198 of JAGAAU010000069.1, forward strand.
ATCTGCGGTATCCAGCACCGCAATTTTCTTATCTATGATGACATAGGAATTGTACGCCATCCCGTCCGGGACTATGTACTGGCTTTCAAAAAGGTCAAGGTTAAGGTCGTCTGCGCCTATATAGGCGACGTCTGCACTCAGTTTTCTTACGCTCATGGTGATCAATCTTGTTTCCTGCAAAGATAATAAAAAATCCAGGATGAACTGCTTCTATTTTCAGACTACGCCCCTTCATGGCTATCCCTCCCATCCGTCATTGCCGGCCAAGAGGTACGCCGTTTTGCTCAAAAACGCCAGATTTTGCATATTTCCATGTACCCAGGGTACACCGTTTTGCTCAAAAACGCCAGATTTTGCATATTTCCATGTACCCAGGGTACACCGTTTTGCTCAAAAATGCCCGGTTTTGCATATTTCCATGTACCTCCTGCTCCATGTACCTCCTGCCCATCGCCGAAGTTCATCTATTGGAATATTTCAAAACAGATTCTAAATTTGTGAGGTTATGCTCAAACAGATACTTCTGACAATAGCTATTTTGCTTTCGCTGTCATGCAGAGCCGGGGCGCCGCTTTCTTGTAGAGCCGGTGTGCCGCTTTCTTGCAGAGCCGGGGCACCGCTTTCATTCAGAGCCGGGGCGCCACTGTCATGCAGAGCCGGGGTGCCACTGTCATGCAGAGCCGGGGCGCCGCTTTCTTGCCGAGCGGCGGATTCCCTGCCTGGGCCCGGAGAGGTGGTGCCACAGACAATGATAGAAAAAATCGGCATAGACCGCTGGTTTTCCGTTACCGAAATTCCGGATGCCGTATTTGCATCCATGCAGGGCAAATCTTTTAAAAGCGACTGTACCGTTCCCCGCTCAGACCTGCGTTATCTGCGCGTACTGCACAAAGATGCCGAGGGCCGCAGCATAGTGGGCGAAATGGTGGTGAACAAGGCAATTGCGGCGGATGTACTGGAGATTCTGCGCAAACTCTACGAAGCGGGCTATCCCATCGAACGGATGCGTCTGATCGACCTGTACGACGCAGACGACGAGACCTCGATGCGTGCAAACAATTCGTCATCCTTCAATTTCCGCTTCGTTTCCCATACTACGAAAGTCTCCAAACACGGCTACGGCATGGCGGTGGACATCAATCCGCTGTATAACCCCTACCACAAGTATCTGAAAGACGGCACTGAGGTGGTGGAACCGGCAACGGGGCGGCCTTACCTGGACCGCAAAAATGCCTTTGCCTACAAGATTACCGGCGACGATCTTTGCTGCCGGCTGTTCAAGGAAAAAGGCTTTGAGTGGGGCGGAGACTGGAAGAGCTGCAAGGATTATCAGCATTTCGAGAAATAAGTTCCCTGGCAAATGCAGACGATATTATACGGAGAGAACGCATCGGGGAAGAGCCGACAGGCCGCCCGGACGGTAATGCTGCATCCTACGGACCATTACCTGATTTCTTTCCGCGATTCTTACGGGACGCTCGATGACAGCTATTACTACCAGCTGCGCTGGAATGCCCAGGCAATCGATGACGATACACCGACACTCGGGCAATTGATAGAGAAGGCCGACGCACTTGCAGACAGCCGTGCCGCATGGGACGGGCAGGAGAAGCAGTTGGCTATGCGTGAGCAGCGCAAGGCATTGCTGGAAAAGTTATTGCCGCTCTTTGGTCTGGACCGTCTGTGGGACAAATACATCATCACTCTATCCAGCGGAGAGTTGCGAAAGTTCAGTCTGGTGAAGGCCCTGCTTTCGCTCCCCCGCGTCCTGGTGCTGGATTCCCCTTTTACGGGGCTGGACGCCGGCACTCGTGAAGACCTCGCCCGTCTGCTTGGTGAAGTGGCAAGCGAACTGCAAATGGAGGTGCATCTGCTGATGCAGAGGCTGGACATCGTGCCGCCCTTTATCCAGGAAACTCAAACCCTGCCGCCCGGGCCGCTGCCGGAGCCGGATATAGCCGCAATGCGTACGGCCATCGCCTCGCTGCCTGTCAAGGACCTCGCTGCGGAGCCTTTCTACCCTTCCGGCGACGCGCCTGAAATTGTCCGCTGCAATGCCGTAAGCATCCGCTATGGCAGCAGGACCATCCTGAATTCCCTGGACTGGGTGGTGCGGGAAGGAGAATGCTGGGCCATCGGCGGACAGAACGGAGCCGGAAAATCAACGCTGCTCTCCCTTGTCTGTGCAGACAACCCCCAGGCCTACGCCTGCGACATTTCGCTCTTTTCGCACCGGCGCGGCAGCGGAGAGAGCATCTGGGAAATCAAACGGCACATCGGTTATGTCAGTCCCGAATTGCATCGCGCATGGCAACACAATATTCCAGCGCTGGATATTGTTGCGAGCGGGCTGTTCGACACCACCGGACTCCCGCGCAGGCCGGATGAGGGCGAGGAACGGACCTGCCGTTTCTGGATGCGGCTCCTGGGCATCGAAGCCCTGGCAGAGCGCTCATTTCTTCAGCTTTCCGACGGAGAGCAGCGCCTCTGCCTGATTGCCCGCGCCTTTGTCAAGGATCCGGAACTCCTGGTACTGGACGAGCCGCTGCACGGATTGGACGAGAAGCGCAGCGCCCTGGTCAAAGAGCTCATCGACGCCTTTATGCAGCGCCCGCACAAAACCCTGCTGATGGTCACCCACTTCGAGCACGAACTCCCCCGCTGCATCAACCGCCGCCTGCAGCTCAAGAAATCGTAATGTCACTGATTCTCTAGCGCAAGGTTCCGGAGGGGACCTGAGCCTCTGCGATTTCGCCGACCTTCTTACCCATCAGGGCGGCGCCGATCGGGGATTTCACCGAGATCTTTCCTGCCTCAAGATTCATCTCGTGGGGCTGACGATCTCGAATTGCATCCGGGCATGGGTCGAAAAATTCGTGAATTCGCCAGGCTCAGGAGGCTGACCCTGTCTTCGGGGAGAAGGTCGTGGTCAACCACGCGGGAATGCTCCAAAATTTTCTGTAGAAAACGGATACGGCTGATGGTTTTCGACTGGTTCCGCCTCGCCTCCCGATATCCCGCATTATCGCTTCGGTCTCCCTGGGCACTGGCCTCCGCGAGATCGTCCCTCACCTTGGGATATACCTCGTCAATCAAGTGCTTCAACTCTGCCGCAATCTCGTCGTACCGTTGTTTTGACAGATATTCCATATTGGGTTACAATATTCGGTCATCGCCATTGGTTAGCCTGTCGAAGTCAGACTGGAAGAGCCGATCCTGGATTACGCGGTATTTCTCGAATTCGGTCTCGGCGAATTCTTTGGCATAATCGGCGGTAACACGGCCGGGATTATCAAGGACAGGACGGTCATCGCCCTCCAGGAATTTATCTATGCGAGTTGCCCAGTCTTCCATAGTCATGGGGATGTGTCTCTTGGCACGTTCTTCTGCGAGATCCAGAAAAGCACTCACGATGCGGCCCATTGACTCCAGTTCGTTCTCTTTGAGATAGTTCTTAGCGATGGAGACATCGGACTTAAGAATCTTGCCCCGGGGAGACTTGGCCCAGGTGGTGAGGCCCATGTGCTCCTTCTCTGCATTGGCCCGCTCGACAATCAATTCAGCGGCAGTGTGGCCGTGAACGGCGAAATGCATCTTGTTTTGGACTTTCTTGAAGAAGATACGGGTTGTGGGAGCATCTGGATTGTAGTCGATGGCCGTAGCGTAGATGTCGGTAATTTTCTGGTAAAAGCGGCGTTCACTGAGCCGGATTTCCCGGATTTCTTCCAGGAGTCGCTCGAAGTAGTCGACGTTCAGGAAGGTCCCGTTCTCCATTCGCTGTTTGTCAATGACGTAACCGCGTATGGCAAACTGCCGGAGGACGTTGGTACACCACTGGCGGAATTGCGTAGCCCTCACTGAGTTGACGCGATAGCCGACAGAAATGACGGCGTCCAGATTGTAATATTTCACCTGGTAGTTTTTGCCGTCCGCGGCAGTCTGTCGGAATTTCCGACAAACTGAATCTTCGGCCAGCTCACCGCTGGCGAAGATGTTCTGCAGGTGCTCTGCAATGGTAGACCGTCCCTTGTCAAACAGTAAGGAAATGGCATCCTGCGTGAGCCAGAGGGTTTCGTCGGAATATAGCAACTGAACACCATCTTCTCTGTTCTCGAGTTGGAAGATAAGGAATTCGGCGGTGCTGTTGCGTATGGTGAGGTTCTTTTCCATAGTCGGTTGCTATTTTGTGAGTTCCTGGTACATCTTAAAGAGGCGGGTAGCGATGTCGCCCTCGGCATATCTGTAACGGGGGACACTAGGCGAATAGGCATTCGGTAGATATACATTCATCTTGTCCGGATGTTGAATTGCAACCACAGCCTGTAATCAAGAAAAATGCAAGTGCATAAGGACAACAAAGACTCTTTTTCATATAACACTACAACTATTTGTTATGACCGTGGACAAATATAATCATTTTTGTCTGAGAACGGCGTAGTTAAGACCCACACTTATAAACCGATATTCATTAAAAAACTTGAAGTCCCATTTTGTTTGACCACTTTCGTGACGTCACGAAAATGGTCTACAGTTCGCTGAGATATAGCTCCCGATAACAAAGAAGCTAATGATTGCCACGAAAAATACGTAATTAACTGAAAATTATTTAACTTTGTAAGAATCCATTTTGCCATGACAGACATTGAACAGATTCTGGAAGAACTGCGTGTGTTCAACCAGGAACGGGACTGGGATCAGTTCCATAATGGAAAGGACCTTGCTATTGGCCTTTCTGTAGAAGCATCCGAACTATTGGAGTGCTTTTTATGGAAAGTGCCAGAAGATGTCAACCCGGACAAGATCCGTGAAGAATTGGCCGATGTCCTTAACTACGCCTTCCAGATGGCCGATAAGTATAATCTTGATATCAAGGAGATTATGCTTGAAAAGATTCGCAAGAATGCGGAAAAGTATCCAGTGGAAAAGGCAAAAGGAAGCGCGAAAAAGTATAACGAACTATGATTGTCTACAACTCCAGTAAAGGACAATTCATTCAGGATGTGAGAACGGGGGTCATTGCTCCTAAGATTCTCAATCTCATCAGGGAAAAAGGACTGAACGCTGGACAGGACCGAGAATTTGAGTCTTGGCACAATTCCATGAAATTCATGAGGGATATTGTAGATGATGGAGATATCGATGACGATGTTCAGATAGCCATAGAATACAACATCCCTCAAACGTCAAAGCGCGTTGATTTCATCATTATAGGTTCAGACCAGGAGGGTAAAGACAACATCGTCATCGTTGAATTGAAGCAGTGGACCAAAGCAGAAGTTGTCGATGACGACATGCACTTCAGCGTGAGGACTTTCGTGGCAAACGATAACCGTATTGTTTGTCATCCCTCCTATCAAGCGTACTCATATTCGCGCTTTATCAGCAACTATTCGCAAGTGGTCAACAGTAACAGCATCAATCTGGTGCCCTGTGCGTACCTGCATAATTATCTATCCAGATATAAGTCTGCTCTTGCTGCCGACATATACAAGGAATGGTATACCTCTGCACCTTTCTTTGTAATGGACGAAGTACAACCGTTCATCGACTTTGTCAAAAAACATGTCACAAGGAAATCTTCAAAAGGAGATCTCCTTTACCTGATAGACCATGGAAGGATCAAACCCTCTAAATCCTTGCAGGATGCTATGTCCACAATGGTTCGGAATGAGCCAATGTTCAATCTTCTGGACGAACAAGCCGTTTGTTTTGACCTTTGCGTCCGCGCCATGCTTCAGTGCCTCAAGGATCATAAAAAGCGTACCATTATCATTCAAGGAGGCCCGGGTACAGGGAAATCCGTTCTAGCTGTCAACCTGCTGCTGCATTATCTCCTATGCGACTGCAATGCTGCATATGTTACAAAGAACAGTGCTCCTCGTCAGGCATTTTTATCCATTCTATCGCGTAACAAGGCTGAGGGGATTGCTGATATCTGCCCGCTGTTCCGTTCTCCGTTTGGCCTTTCGAATGTTCCCACCAATGCATATGACTGCCTTATTGTTGATGAAGCACACAGGTTGGTAAAGAAAATGTATGGGGATTGGTCTGGTGAAAATCAAGTGAAAGAGTGCATCAACGCATCCCTTCTGACGGTGTTTATGCTCGATGAAGATCAGGCGGTTACAACAAAAGATATCGGCAGTATTCAGGAGATTACTAAATGGTGCAAGGAGCTGGGGTCCAATATCATAATGCGTGAAGAGACTAAGCTTGTCTCCCAGTTCCGCTGCAATGGAAGCGATGCTTATATCCAATTCATCGACAATCTTCTG
>JAGAAU010000070.1 GCA_017615135.1 Bacteroidales bacterium
AGGTACGCCATTTTCATCGTTTTAGGCCATTTTTGAAAGGTTTCGTGTACCCGGGGAACATGAATCTGCTCAAAAACACGGCTTTTTGACAATTTTCGTGCCCTTGCCGCTGGTGGCACGTCCCTGAGGGGGCAGGGCTAAACGGTCCGCCTGCGTTGCGGCTAAACGGCGACAGGGGGCCGCCTGCCGCTGGCAGCGCTTTAACGGTAAATTTTAAGCGAAATATTGCGACAACCAGGCCTGGTCGATACAGACCGGGCCTTTTGCGTTTTCGGTCATCTGAGGGTTGCGTGCAAGGATGCCGCGACAGTCTTCGTAGACGTTCAGCCCTACGGCCATAACCTCCATCTGCCCGTTCTTGGGGCAGGCGAAATGGATTTCCGCAGACGAATCGTCTATTCTCATGAATTTAAGCGGCAACTCCTCTCCGGCTTCTTCCGAGGTTACCAGCTTGCATAGTTCGACGGCAATGTCGCTGAGTCCCGCGTCGAATATTTTGATTTTTTCCAGCAGGTCTCCAACACTGTTCACCAGCCGGCAGGTATAATCTTCTAATTCTGGGGTAGATGCGAACAGAAGGGCGGCGCGTTCGCGGGAGGCGTCATCGGCCGACAGCCACAGCATCAGGCGCTCATCCGGATCGTGGTATAGAAACGGTGCACTCACCAGCTGTCTTTTGCCACATGCAGGGCAGCTTGCAATGAAAAGTTCACCGCTCATCACGAGTTCTTTCCGTTCCGGCTCTCCCCGGACATTTATAAGCCCGGGGATTTCTTTGGTGATGGGCGCACCGCACGCGGCGCAGGTGGAATGTACGGTCATATTGTATATCAGATATCTACACTGAACACGAACCCCACATAGTAGGGTTTTTGCTCGCCCAGTTTGGGTATTTTACTTATCAGGTTGCCGCAATTATAGTATGCACATAGGCCGATGCGGGTGTCGTAGGGTATCCAAAGGAGGTTTCCGAGCACCAGGTTGAAAGTGCCGCCAACGCTGGAGAGCACACCTTCGATGGAAGAACCCTTATAATGGGTAAGGTCGCCCTGAACGTAGAATTCAAAGTTGCGCAGGTAAGCTACCGGCCCGAGGGCCCAGTCTACAGAACCGAAGGGGATTACATAGTCCAGCGAGAACTTTGTCTGCCTCGGGATATAGGCTACGGTGGAGTACAATGAAGTGAAGCCCCTCGGCGCGGTTGATGCTACGGGTTCGGAGACTCCATAGTCGCCTATCTTCTGCTCGGTAATGGCAGAGAGCCTTATGCCCTGTGTTTTCCAGAACCCAGGCAGATAACCGTATACCATTACATAGGCATTGGATTTAAAAGTATCTCCCAGCCCGAGTCTTGAAGAGTAACCGGCCACAAAACCAGCCCCGAATTTGGGATAGGTGCAGGACTGGGGAGTGGGACTTACCAGATAGGCCCTGAACTGGCCGCCCAGACGCATAAGAGGGGTGCGGTTGACAAACAGGTCGTTGCTTGCGGAAAAGGTGAGTTGGGGAGCAAGGCCGAAAGTCAGCCCAAGTGCACTGTATCTGAGTGGCAGGCTTGCTGTCAGGCTTGCAGAAAAATACGGAGCATCGTATGAACGCCCAACGTACTGGTTTTTAATCTTGTCGAATTTATAGGCATTTCTGTCGCCCAGGTCGGCTTTCAGCTCAAAAACAGGATACCAGCCCGTGTATTTGGCCTGCAAGTGCCCGGAATGCCACCACTTACCGTTCGCGGGATTGGCATGGTAGCCGGCAATGGCGCTGAAGTCTCCCAGGGTATTTTGGAAGAAAAGACTCGCTCCGAGTCCTGCGGAACTTGCCATGCTCTCGAAGCTCAGGGAGGCAATGCTGTTGTAATCTACATAAAACGGCAGCCAGGAGTGGAGATGGATAAGGTTAGCCCCTCGCCTGTAGCGTTTAGGTTCGGTATTTGACAGGGTTATGCTGCTGTCCCGTGTGGGAAGCAGTTCCTGCGCCGAGAGTTTGTCGGCTATCACCCAGCGGTGGGGAGTGCTGAAATCAGCTTCTCGCCGTGGAATATCGGACTCGGCGCATTTTTCTATCATCCTCCCGTTGCTGTGAGGCACGCTGCAATAGAGGGTATCCCCGATAAAGCAGAATTCCGAGGCTCCGTTCCGGGTAGAGCTGAGCTGCCTGGTGCTGCCATTGTCCGGATTCAGGGAATAGAGTTCGTTCACACCGTTGAGGTCGCAGCAGAACAGGATTTCTCCGTTCCGGGCAGAAAGCTGTTTGATTTTGATGTGGCCGGCGCGGAGTATGGGATTGAAGTCCGGAGCTTCGTATATGCCCATGCCGTCTTCGGTAACGCCGGAAACAAAGAGCCTCTCTCCGGCCCAGACGCTCTCTACCAGCTGCAGGCTGTCCGGAGCCTGGAATCTGTAAAGCAGCGAAGCATCGTCCGCAGACAGGATGATAAGTGCACTGCCGCCTTCGGGAGGAAGCAGGGTGGCGCTTACGGCAAGTCCGTCCGGCGAAGGGGCCGGATTATAGGCACGAACGCCAGATGTAAGCTGGGCTATGCGGCCTCCGGCATCCATAAAGCGTATGGAAGATGAAGATTTCAGCTCCCAGCGCAGATCCGGCTCGTATTCACTCCACCAGATACGCTTGAAAACCGGATCGTAGCTCAGTTTGGAGGTCATCGAAGAGAAGGTGGAGATGCGCTTTTCCCTGCCGTCCGGGCGGATGCGCACCAGGTGGCGTATGTCGGCCGTGCTGCTTTTAATGCTGTACAGGCATCCATCGGCAGCCACTGTACCCTTATATTCGGTGTAGTATGCAGATTTTCTTGTCAGCGGAGTGGTTTCCATAAAGGGAGCCCTTGCATCGCGCTCCTCTTCCCAGTTGTTCCGGAATTCCCTGCTTATGCTCTGGAAGCTGCTGCGGAAGTTTTTGTCTTCGGAATCCGGACCGGCAACCTCCTTGATGGTTTTCTGAAAATTTAAGAAAGGGAAGAAATGCTTGCGGAACCGCTGATAATAGCGGGCGGTAAAATCGGGCGCGTCGTACATGGTACGGATACCCGCAATGGTCATATAACCAAGGGCATAATGGTCTGGAGTGTAGCGTTTGAGAGAGCCCCACCTCCACTGCCAGTAATTGCGCTGAAGCCCTTCATCGGCGCAGACTCTGTAGTACTCGAGAAAATCGGCGCTGCGTCCTCGTCCGCTGCGGGTAAGGGAGGTCTCGGCCACCACGGCATCGCCCTCGAAGAAAGCAGGCCCGCAGTACAGACCTGCGGCCGCACCGGAGAAAAGTTCCCCTGTAAGGTAGCGGAAAGGCCTGAACCATCCGGTATTGATATACTGCATCTGGGACACGTGCCTGGATTCGTGAATTACAAGGTGGTCCAGGTGCGTCATGGGCATGGGATTGTACAGGTTGGGCATGGAAATGAGCTCCATCCTGCGGGGAATCCAGATTACGAAGCCGTTTGCATAAGCGTTGAAATCGTGCAGCAGCACGGGAAGTGGCTTCTTGAAGCTCTCGTTGGGTTGGAATCCGGCAGTGAACCCCACCGCGGGGCGTATCTGCTCCAGGCGGAGCGCTGTCTGAAAGGCCAGGGAATCGTGACCGGAGGGATAGATTACCTGGAAATTATCGGTTTTCAATTGCATCCACCTGACCGAACGGGGATTGTTCCCGTTGAACAGAAACTGTGCGTACATAAGTTGGCAGAGGCACAGCAGGGCGGATGTCAATATGAGAAACTTCTTCATTTCATTACAAAGGTAAGAATCTGTTTTGATATTTTTTAGTTAACTTTACCTGCATATGGTGCGGATGAAAAACCTTATTGCCGGAATCTTGGTTTTGCTGGCTTTCTTTGCCTGTACGGGTAGAGGAGGGGAAGAATCAGCTGCCGCCCTGCGCCCATTTCCTTATCAGCAGGTGCCGCCGGCGCTTATAGATCCTGCCGGCCGGTCCGAGTGGATGGCAGAACATTACTGGGACGCCTATTTTTCCGGCTCGGGCCTGTGCGACTCTTCCGCCCTTCTCGGGGTTCTGTCCGACGACCTTGCCCAGGCGATGGCCAATTTCTGCGCCGTGCTTGACGCCTGCCCCCTGTCCGTTACCGATAAGGCAGTAGGGAAGATGTTCACCAAGATGGAGGCAAAGCATGCATCCGACACTACCCTGAACATTTTTGTACGGTTCAGTGAACTTGCAACCCTGTATTTTTACGACCCCAACTCTCCCCTGAGAGACGAAGATTACTATCTGCCATACGTGAAAAGGCTCTGTGAAAGCCCCTGGACTCCACAGGATATGCTGGGAGCATACCGCTTCGAGGCACAGACCTGTTCGCTGAACCGCCGCGGGCAGAAGGCTCCGGATTTCCGCTTTAAGACCAGGGAGGGGAAGATCCTTCATCTTTACGGCACCAGGGCAGACTATACCATACTTTTCTTCAGTAATCCCGGCTGCGGGGCCTGCGGAGAAATAGTCGAACAATTGAAGTCTCTGCCATACCTGGAAGGAGATATTGCAGCCGGAAAGCTGGCTGTCCTGAACATTTATATCGATGAAGACCTGGCTGCCTGGCGCGCCCATACCGGCGATTATCCAAGCTCCTGGCAGAGCGGATACGACCCTTCGGGGGTGATACGCTCGAACCGGCTGTATTTCGTGCGCGCGATTCCGTCGCTGTATCTTCTGGATTCGGAGAAAAGGATAGTAATGAAGGATGCACCGACAGAAAAACTGACCACATACCTGAATAACTTGAAAAACAACTGATATTATGGACATTAAAAAAGAACTTTGGGGCAAATGCTCCTGCGGAAAGGATATAATCCGTTACACCATAACCAATTCCAGGGGCGCGAGCGTTCAGCTGGGCAGCGTCGGCGCCGGCATTCTTGCGGTGAATGTGCCCGATAAAGACGGAAAGCTGGCGGATGTGACCATAGGCTATCCCGAGGCTGAGAGCTATTTCGGAGACGGCCCCTGCGCCGGCAAGTGCCCTGGCCGCTATGCCAATCGTATCGCCAAAGGCCATCTGGAGGTAAACGGTAAGGTATATGAACTGCCTATAAACAACGGTCCAAACCATTTGCACGGCGGCCCCAAGGGGTTCCAGAACAAAGTGTGGGATTCCCGCATAGACGGAGATGCCGTTGAATTCCAATACATTTCCGAAGACGGAGAGATGGGCTATCCCGGCACCCTGAAGGTAACTGCGCGCTATGTCTGGACTGAAGATAACGAGTTGCAGCTCAGTTTTGTAGCCGAGAGCGATGCCGACACCGTAATCAACCTCACCAACCATGCGTACTTCAATCTGGACGGACACGGAGCCGGCAGCGTTCTGGATCATATTCTGCGCCTCAATGCATCTGAATACCTGCCTACCGACGACACCCTGATTCCTGTGGGCGACAGCGAGCCCGTAGCCGGTACTCCTATGGATTTCCTGAACCCCAAAACTCTCGGCAGGGATATCAAGCAGGACTTCCCCGCCCTGAATTTCGGCAAGGGCTATGACGCCTGCTGGGTGGTAGACGGATGGCAGGAGGGTCAGCTGCAGGAGGTAGCCGAGCTGTATTCTCCCAAAAGCGGAAGGGTGCTTAAGATGTTCTCTACCCAGCCCGGTATTCAGATCTACACCGGAAACTGGCTCGAGGGCTGCCCGGCCGGTAAAGACGGCGCAGTATATCACGATTACAGCGCAGTTGCCCTGGAGTGCCAGCATTTCCCCGACAGTCCCAACAAGCCTGAATATCCTACCACCAGCCTCAAGGCCGGCGAACTCTTCCAGCAGGCGATAATCTTTGCATTTTCAGTTAGATAATTACAGCCGAAATGAAACAATACTTAGAACTGCTGAGGCATATCAGCGAAAACGGGGTAATAAAGACCGACCGCACCGGCGTGGGTACCAAGAGCGTATTCGGCTATCAGATGCGCTTCGACCTGTCTGAAGGCTTTCCTCTGCTCACCACCAAGAAGGTTCACCTCAAATCTATCATTCACGAGCTTCTGTGGTTCATTTCCGGAGATACCAACATTAAATATCTCAAAGACAACGGAGTCTCCATCTGGGATGAATGGGCCGATGAAAACGGTGATCTGGGACCCGTCTATGGGCATCAGTGGCGCAGCTGGCCCGCTCCGGACGGACACAGCATAGACCAGCTGTCTCAGGTGATAGACCAGATTCAGAACACTCCGGATTCGCGCCGTATGCTGGTTTGCGCATGGAATCCCGGCGAGATCGACAAGATGGCGCTGCCTCCATGCCATTGCCTGTTCCAGTTCTATGTGGCCGAAGGAAAACTGTCCTGCCAGCTCTATCAGCGCAGTGCAGATACCTTCCTTGGAGTGCCGTTCAATATCGTTTCCTACGCGCTCCTGACCATGATGATAGCTCAGACCAGCGGCCTGCAGCCCGGCGAATTCATCCACACCACCGGAGACACC
>JAGAAU010000071.1 GCA_017615135.1 Bacteroidales bacterium
CCATTCCCCTGGTATTCGGGGTCAGCGGCACGTGGAGGCTGACTATATCGGATTTTGCCAAAGTCTCTTCCAGACTGGTAAACAGTGCCGGGTTTTCTGCCTGGGCGCGCGGAGGGTCGCAGAGAAGCAGCTTGAATCCCAGGCTCCTGGCCATCTTTTCCACCCTGCCGCCCACGCTGCCTACTCCGATTATGCCGAAGGTTGCGCCGGTAAGGGGGATACTCTTGCGGGCAGCGGCACCGTAGAGTGCGGAGAAAACATAGTTCATCACCCCGCCGGAATTACACCCCGCCGCGTTCTGTACATAGATTCCGTGCTCCTCGCAGTATTTCAGGTCTATATGGTCTGTGCCGATGGTGGCTGTGGAGATGAGTTTGACTCCCGTTCCGGCCAGCAGGGAGGCGTCGCACCGCGTACGGGTGCGGATAATCACGGCGTCGGCATCCAGAAGGTCCACCCTGCTTATCTGCGCGCCCTCCAGGTAGACCACCTCGGCATAATTCTCGAAAACCCCTTTTATGAAGGGGACGTCCTTATCTATTACAAACTTCATTTCAGAATGAGTTCTTTCACGAACGACACCGTGCTGTCGTCGTCGGTAAACAATATGTCTTTGGCAAGTATGCCGTTTATCTTTTCTATCAGGCTGTCTTTCTGGAATTCCAGCTGGTTGCGCACCACGGAGGAAGACAGGGTTATGTACAGGCGTCCTTCCCGGAAAAACTTTTTAAGGGTCCATGCCCCTGCTCCGGAAGCTTCGTCCCAGGCCAGGAAAATACGCCTGGTATTCAGGGTGGCGCCGAGGTGCTCGCTCCTGATCCAGAGGCGGAGTGCCTCCCCCAGGGGCATGGCGTTTTTGCGGTGCAGCCTGTAACTAGCCATCGTATCTGCTGAACGCCCCTCCCTCGGCCTTGAAAAATGCGCTGTCGGCATCTATGCCGTCCACTATACCGCCCAGCCGTTCCTTCCCGGTATCGGTGATGAAAATCTGTCCGAATCCTTCGCTGGATACCATCGAAAGGAGGTTGGATACCCTGCCGGTGTCCAGTTTGTCGAACAGGTCGTCCAGCAGCAGTGCGGGCGGAATTCCTCCGTCTTCATTCATTATCTGTCTCTGGGCGAACTTCAGCGCTACAAGGAATGATTTCTGCTGTCCCTGGGAGCCGCAGCGCCTGATTGGATATCCGTCCATCGTGAAGAGGAAATCGTCTCTCTGGATTCCTACGCTGGTGTACTTGAAGAAGCGGTCTTTCTCCCTGCTGTTGCGGAGCAGTTCCTCCAGCGGAGCCTTGGAAAGGTCTGAACGGTATTCGGCGTTCACTTTTTCCCTGCCTCCGGAGATTTGTCCGTAGTATTCCGCCGCCAGCGGTACCAGCTTGGAACAGAATTCCCTGCGCTTTTCATAAATGGGGCCGGCAAGGGCTCCCAGTTTTGCGTCGAAAACTGCCAGCAGGTCTTCGTCCGGCTGAGCCTCGTCTTTCAGCAGGCGGTTGCGCTGGAGCAGCAGGCGGTTGTACTGCTGCATGGCTTCCAGATAGCTGTGGTCTGTCTGGGACAGAACCGAATTCGCGAAGCGGCGGCGTTCGTCTCCAGATTCGCTTACCAGCGATATGTCTGCCGGAGATACCATCACCACGGGCAGCGTGCCGATGTGGAGGGATATGCGGCTGTAGGCCTTGTCGTCCCGGCGAACCGTCTTTTCTCCGCCCCTGGTGGCCTTGATGGCGAACCTGGATTCAAGCCCGTTCTCCATGGTGCAGCGGGCCCCTATTTCGAAGCTCTCCGCCCCGTGTCTGAAGCACCAGTGCTCTGCCCCCGCAAAGGCGCTCTTTGTCATGGACAGGTACCAGATGGCATCCAGCAGATTGGTCTTGCCCTCGCCGTTTCCTCCGCATATGCAGTTGATTTTGGGCGAGAATTCCAGTTCCTGCAAAGCGATGTTGCGGAAATCCCTGATGATTATTTTGTTGATTACGGGCATAGATTACAAAATTACAAACTATTGGATAAAATCAAAACTGTTTCTAAATTTGCAGACTTGGAAAAATACTTGAAAAAGAAATTAAAATCAGTATAAAAATGGCAAAAGCAACTAAAACAAGGGAAGAAATCCGCCAGGAGAATATTGAGACGACGGTGTCTTCCGCAGAGAAATTCCTGACTGAGAATAAGAAGAAAATCTGGACAGTGTTCTGGGTAGTGGTGTTGGTCAGCCTGGCTGGGCTTGCCTACTATAAATACGTCTACAAACCTGCAGCCGAGGAGGCTCAGCAGATGGCATATCTCTCGGAAATCAGCTTCCAGGAAGGAAACTGGGAAGAGGCCCTGAACGGAAATGACGAGGCTCCCGGATTTGCTTCAGTGATAGACGAATACGGTTCCAAGGCCGGCGAGGCGGTTTATATGTATGCCGGTATCTGCGAACTTCAGCTCGGCAACTACGAGTCTGCAATCAACTATCTCAAGCAGTATGGCGGCAAGGATCCTATCCTTAAGGCCCGCGCCCTGGCCTGCCTGGGAGACGCCTATTCCGAGCTCGAGCAATATGAAGACGCATGCAGCGCTTACGCAAAGGCCGTTGCCGTGGCAGACAACGATTTTGCTGCCGGTTACCTTCTGAAGCAGGGACTTTCTCTCAGGAAGCTCGGCAAGGAGGCAGAGGCCGTAAAGTGCTTCGAGACCATCAAGAACAAATATCCTCAGTCCGTTGAGGCTTACGACGTAGATAAATTCATAACCAGCGGCGAATAGTTATGGGAAGGGCTTTTGAATTCCGCAAGGAAAGGAAGCTGAAGAGGTGGGGCCACATGGCCCGTACCTTCAC
>JAGAAU010000072.1 GCA_017615135.1 Bacteroidales bacterium
ACTCTTCTGTAGTAGCTTCTGCCTCCCTGATGTCAGTAGCTTTGTCTGTATAGAGAATTCCGTACAGATGGTCTGTTTCGTGCTGAAAAATTACCGCAGTGAACCCGGTGACGTTCTCTATCGTGTCTTTCAGGCTGCTCAGGCTGGTGTAGCGGATGTCTATGTCGCGTGAACGGAGAACCGTCCCCCTCAGCCCGGGAACGGAAAGGCAGCCTTCGGGTCCGGGAATGCTGTCTCCGCGGGCGGCGATAATTCTGATATTGGGATATATCTCGAACGGGTTCCCGTCCTTATCGTATCTCATAACTGCCACCAGTCTCCGGTTTATTCCAACCTGGGGGGCGGCTATTCCTACTCCGTCGTAGCGGGGGTCCTGTACTGTAGCGAGCATACGTTCGCAGAGTCTGTCAAAAGTGCGGGTGCGGAGTGCGCTCTGGCTGATGTCTCCGCAAATTCCGCGCAGGATTACGCTGTCCAGCTTGTTGCCGACCTCCATAACCCTCATGCAACCTTCTCCGTCGTTGATTATCCTGATTTCCCTTGAAGACCAGCAGGCGGTGAAGCACAACAGCCCAGCCGCAAAGATTCCGAGTATAGCTTTTCCTGTCATGGGCGCAAATTTATCATATTTTTTTATACCTTTGTCCCTAAGTTCAACCAAAATCCTTTTTATGGGTAGAAATGAAAAAACTCATTTTAACGATTGCTGTATTTCTGCCTGCCTTGCTTGCGCACTCGCAAGAGGCTGATGGCGGTTCCGGATTCGGGACTGTGTCTGTTATTCCCAGGCTGGAAGCCAGCCCGATGTTCTCCACCACAGGCGAAGGCCACAATTTCTCATTCCCGGACATTCTGGGTACGTCTTCACTCTACACCACCTTCGAAGGAGACATTTCGGAACACTTTTCGTTCTTTATCTGTAACCATTGGCTTTCTACAGATCCCAAATCCCTGTATCTGGATACTTTTCATTCCGATTCCACCAACTGGTTAGACTTCCTTTATTTTACCTATAAAACCGGGTTCTTCTCCCTCACGGCGGGAAAGAACGTGCTCCTCACAGGAGGTGAAGAGTATGATCCCTACGATTTCGATTGCCACAATCAGCTGCTTTCCAGCCTCTGGAACAACCTGCCGGCATATCAGTGGGGGCTTACTGCTTCCTTCGACCTTCCCTGGGAGGACAATACCATATCGGCGCAGATGGCCACTTCGCCCTACAGCGAGAAATTCTTCCAGGAGGGGCTCTTCGTTTACTCTCTCGGCTGGAACGGCTGCATAGCTGGCTGCATCTATCCTAAATGGACCATCAGCCTCTTTCAGGACACTGCCGAAGACCGCGCCCATCTTGTGCCGCTGGCCGATATATCCCAGCGTTTCTGTATAGGTGACAACTTCAGCTTAGACCTTCAATACCGCAACGGAGTCGGCGGCGACGGAGAGGAACTTCCCCTCATCGCCCGTGGACACTCCGCTCTCGCGGGCCTTACTTTTACCAATAATGCCGAGAATCTGGATGTCTTCGCACGTGGCCATTATGAGCATATAAACGGCCTTGGAGACAACTGGATTGCAGGCGCAGGTGTACATTATTATCCTTTGAAGAATTCGCAGGACCTGCGTATTCATGCTCTGGCGTCGTGGAATTCCTACGACAACTTCATTACCGCCGCAGTAGGACTTTCGTACAACTTCAATTTCAAAGTAGGGAAATGCCGGGGAAAGAAACAATAATCAACATCGAGGGCCTCTCCCAGTTTTACGGAGAAAAGCAGGTACTTCACGATATCAACTTGTATGTGCGCAGGGGAGAGTTCATCACCCTCCTCGGACCTTCCGGCTGCGGTAAGACCACCCTGCTCAGACTTATTGCGGGGTTCCTGCAGCCCACTGAAGGCCGCATCCTGCTGGACGGGAAGGATATTTCCGTGCTGCCTCCCCACAAACGTCCGCTCAACACGGTATTCCAGCGCTACGCACTCTTCCCCCATCTGGACGTTTACGACAACGTAGCCTTCGGGCTCAAGCTGGCGGGCGTGCCGGAGGATGAAATCCAGAAAAGGGTGAAGAAGATGCTGAAGCTGGTGTCTATGTCCGATTACGAGAGCCGCAACGTAGATTCCCTCTCCGGCGGGCAGCAGCAGCGCGTGGCCATTGCCAGGGCACTTGTGAACCGCCCTAAGGTGCTTCTGCTGGATGAACCCTTGTCTGCGCTGGACCTCAAGATGCGTAAGGACATGCAGATAGAATTGAAGGAGATGCACAAGAAACTGGGCATTACCTTCATTTATGTAACCCACGACCAGGAGGAAGCCCTTACCCTCAGCGATACCATAGTGGTTATGAACGAGGGCCGCATCCAGCAAATCGGTACTCCGATAGATATCTACAACGAGCCCGTGAACGCCTTCGTGGCGGATTTTATCGGCGAGAGCAACATACTCAAGGGCCGCATGATGAGGGATTACCGCGTGGCCTTCATCAAGCACGAATTCGACTGTGTAGATGCCGGATTCGGCGAAGATGTGACCGTAGATGTAGTAGTGCGTCCGGAGGATATCTATTTCACCAACGATCCCGCAAAATGCCAGTTCAAGGCAACTGTTAATTCCTGCACTTTCAAAGGAGTGCACTACGAGATGTGGGTGGATACGGACACCGGTTACGAGCTTATGATTCAGGACTACGATCCGTACCCCGTAGGCAGCGAGGTCATGCTCTACATAGACCCCGACGACATTCAGGTGATGAAGAAGGAGCGCCGCGCCAATACCTATCCCGCCAAAGTGCTGGGGGAGGGAAAGGTGGAATTCCTGGATACGGAGTTCAGTTGCGATACTTCCGGCTTTGCCGAGGGCGAGGAGGTCATGGCCACCATACGTTTCGAGAAAGTGGACCTGCTGGACCATGAGGAGGAGGCGGACCTTACCGGCAATGTGGTGTTCATCCTCTATATGGGTGATCATTACCATCTTACGGTTAAAACCGAAACCGGGGAGAATATCTGGGTTGATACCAACGATATTTGGGACAAGGGAGATTTTGTGGGGATAAAGATTCTTCCGAAGGATATAAAACTCTCCAAACCAGTTGCCGGAAATGAATAAACGGTCTCGCTGGGCGCTGCCTTACTTCATATTTCTGGTGCTGTTCGTCGCACTGCCTCTGCTCCTGATTGTAATCTACTCATTCACGGACGGGGCGGGGCACTTCAGTTTTGCGAACCTGACCAAATTCTTCTCTGATGGAAACTCCCTCAGCACCTTTGCCGTCTCTATAGAAGTGGCCATAGAGAATACCCTTCTCTGTATCCTGATTGGCTATCCTGCGGCATACATACTTGCAGATAAAAAGCTGAATCCCAGCGCGGTAACGGTGGTGCTGTTCATCCTGCCGATGTGGATTAACGCGCTAATGCGTACGCTGGCAACCGCCGAACTCTTCAATATGGCCGGCATACCCCTTGGGAAGGGAACCCTGCTCTTCGGTATGTGCTACGACTATCTGCCCTTTATGATTTATCCCATCTACAATGTGCTCAACAAGATGGATAAATCCTATGCCGAGGCGGCCCAGGACCTGGGAGCCACTCCGGGCGAAGTGTTCCGCAAGGTAACCCTGCCTCTCTCTTTGCCGGGAGTCTGGAGCGGGGTGATGATGGTGTTCATGCCCACGGTATCCACCTTCGCCATCTCGGAATTCCTTACCAACAACAAAATCAAGCTCTTCGGTACAATCATCCAGGAGAATATCAATAACTCTATGTGGAACTACGGCGCGGCTCTGTCGCTCATAATGCTCGTCATCATCGGCATCACCACTCTCTTCCAGGGCGGTAAGTCCGAGGGCGAGGCTTCGGGAGGGGTGCTGATATGAAAATCACGACCATCGCCGCCCGGGCATATATTGCGCTGGTGCTCATCCTGCTCTACGCTCCCATAGTCTTCATTGCGGTTTTCTCCTTCACGGAAGCCAAGAGTCTTGGCAACTGGACAGGATTCTCGTTCACCCTCTACCGTAACCTCTTCACCGGCAGCCTGCAGAATTCCTCCGGTCTTATATCCGCAGTAAACAACACTCTGCTGATTGCGCTCGCCGCTGCCCTGATATCCACTGTTCTGGGCACTCTGGCGGCAGTCGGGATCCATAACCTGCGCGGCCGCAAGAGGCAGACAATGACCTTCCTGAACAACATCCCGCTGATAAACCCCGATATTATCACCGGCGTGTCGCTCTTCCTGCTTTTCGTGTTCCTGCACATTTCCCAGGGCTATTTTACCGTAATACTGGCGCATGTTACCTTCTGCACCCCGTATGTGGTGCTGAGCGTGCTGCCAAAACTGTCCCAGATTAATCCGGACATCTATGCCGCCGCGCTTGACCTCGGGGCCACTCCGGGGCAGGCCATGCGCAAGATTCTGATTCCCATGCTGCGTCCAAACATGATAAGCGGGTTCATCCTGGCTTTCACCATGAGTCTGGACGATTTTGCGGTAACTTTCTTTACCCGTGGAACAATTGGGCTGGACACTCTGTCTACCTATATATATACAGATGCCCGCAAGGGCGGACTTACCCCCGAGCTCAAGCCCCTGATGACGATAATTTTCCTGCTGGTGCTTGTGGTTCTCCTTGTAATCAACATCCGTCAGTCCAGACAGACGGAAAAAATACAGAAATGAAGAAAATTTTGATGCTGGCGGCCCTCTGCGCCGCTCTGGTTTCCTGCGGTGGCGACCGTGCTTCCGTGCTTAAGGTTTACAACTGGTCGGACTATATCGATGAGTCTGTGCTTCCTGAGTTTGAACAGTGGTATCAGGAACAGACAGGCGAGGAAATCCATGTGGTGTATCAGACCTTCGATATCAACGAGACCATGCTCTCTAAGATTGAGAAGGGGCGCGAAGACTACGATGTCGTGTGCCCTTCGGATTATATTATCGAAAGGATGCTCAATTCCGGGCTGCTGCAGCCCCTGGACTTCGCTTCCATCCCGGATTCGGTGAACTATATAGCGCTGAACAAATCTCCGTATATCCAGGGTGTGTTCCGCGATATCAATCCCTCCATAGACGCCAACGACTATTCGGTTGCCTATATGTGGGGGACTACCGGCATACTCTATAATACTGAGGAAGTTACGGCCGAGGAAGCCTCTACCTGGGACATTATCCGCAATCCGAAGTTCGCCGGCAGGGTGCTTATAAAGGACGCTCCGCGCGATGTTTACGGCCCAGTGCTGATTTACCTCAAACAGGAGGAACTTAAGGCCGGAACCGTAACTCTGCAGGACCTGATGAAGGATTCGTCCGACGAGTCTATAGCCGCCGTGGAGGCTTATCTGAAGGAAGTTAAAGAAGGCGTTCTTGGCTGGGAGGCCGATTTTGGCAAGGAACAGATGACCAAGGGCCGCGGGGTAGTCTCGCTCAACTGGAGCGGAGATGCCGTATGGGCCATAGACGAGGCTGCCGAGGTGGGAGTCTCCCTGGACTATGTAGTTCCCGAAGAGGGCAGCACCGTGTGGTTCGACGGCTGGGTGATTCCAAAGTATGCCAAAAACGTAAAGGCTGCTACCTGGTTCATAGATTTCATGTGCCGTCCGGACATTGCAATCCGCAATATGGAAGAAACCGGCTATGTGTCTTCCAACGGCTCTCTGGAGGTACTTGAATCTCAGATTGATGAGGAATTCGAGCCTCAGGACCTGAGCTATTTCTTCCCCGGTGCAGACAGCGTCTGCGTGAACCCCGTGCTTTATCCCGGCAGGGAAGTGATCGAGCGTTGCGCCCTTGAGCACGACTGGGGTGCCGATACCGACAAACTCCTGGCAATGTGGTCCCGTGTGAAGGGTGACAGCGCCTCCAGCTGGACCTTTATTATTATCGCAGTTACTGCAATCGCGGCCCTGGCGGCAGTGGTTGCATCGCGCAGGAAGGTGTCGCGCCGTCATAGTCATGTCCGTCGTAAATAATTGAGATATGAAGAAGCTTGTTGTCATTTTAGCCCTTGCGCTGCCGGTTTTGTCTGCAGCCAAGCCTGTGGAACCCTCGTTCCGTTCCTATACTATCCCTGAGTATAAAAACCTTAAAACTGCAGTAGATGCGTGCAGGGACGGTAATGAATGGGATATTACCGTAACGGTGAAGAACCGTGGGAAGGAGAGTACTACCTTTAAGCTCGTGCTTGCCGCCGAACCTCGTTTCGAGGCTACTTCCTACCTGGTTCCAGGCATTAACTATAATGGCAACCCCTATGGCAACGGTATGCCCCAGAGTTGGGAGAAAGATGGTGAACCCTGGATTTTCTCCTACGACCGCGGCTCTATCCCTTCCTGTACGGTCAGCGAGAGCGACAGTGCGGTTTTCGGTCTCTTCGCTTCCGACTGCGACACCCTTTCGCACGTGAGCGCCTGCTCTATGGAGAAGCTTCCGGACGGTTCTTTCCGCCACCTTATTTACTGGCCTGTAACGGAAGCCCCGTTTACATATTCAGACAAACTCAAGTTCTCTGAGCGTTACGATACATATCTTACGCTTGCTCCCGGGCAGGAAATCAAGGTTAAGGCAGTGGCCTGCACCGGAGTTCCCAAGTGGCCGCGCTATGGCTTTGCCGAGGTATTCCCGGTAGCATGGAAGCATCTGCGTCATGAGACTCCCGCCCAGCTCTCTGTATCTCAGACACTTGCGATGGACAAGGCCTTCATGGACTGGGGGCGCCGCCGGGACGAGAACGGCTGGTGGTTTGTATGTGCCCTGGACGATATGATGTTCCAGGCCGGATACACCGGAAATGGTAAATCCAGAGACGGTTACACCCTGGCGGAATATGAAAAGAATCCCGAGCTTAACCGTTGGATTACCAACGATGTAGAAGATTCCAAGCATCTGAAGGAAGGGGAGTATGTGAAAGGCCCCGGGCGCGACCTGGGTTTTGCCGCCCAGTCCCTCCAGCAGGCCCGGCTTGCCATAGAATACGGATTCCGGAACGATATGCCCTCCGAGATAGATTTCGGCCTTAAGGTGCTGCGTAGCTGGATTGGCCCCAGGATGACCCCCAGCGGTATTCCCAGACCTGCCAGGGCCAAATGGAACGGCACCAGGGATGCCTGCTCTGCCGGTTGGACACTCGAGGAGATGGCCCGTGTGTCTATGCTGCTGCGCGAGCATGGGGTAGATGCCTCCGAGTTCGAGGCTGTAGCCGCCAAGGTCGCAAAATTGGTGCTTGACAGCATGCGCGAAGACGGCAATCCCGGCTCACTTTGGAACTGTACCACCGGCGAAGTTCTTGCCCGCGGCGGAGATGTTGGTGGATTCGTGCTGATGGGCCTTACCCGTTACTGGCAGCTTACCCGCGATCCGGAGCTCGTCTCTGCCATCGACAGAATGTTCCACTACTATTATTCCAACGATATAGATGAATTCCGCTGTTCCGGCGGAGCTGTAGACTGCGCCAGCGTAGACCGCGAGGGTATTCATCCTTTCCTTAACGCCGCTATGGTGATGTACAGGGAGACTATGGACCCCAAGTATCTGGATTATGCCGTAAAGGCTGCATGGTATGCGCTTTCATGGTTCTATATACAGAACCCTCCGTACGGTCCCGAGACGGACTTTTCAAAGATGGGATGGAAGCCTGCCGGCTCCACAATCATCGGCACCGAGCATCCTGCTCTGGACGATTACGGCTGTGCGTTCATTACAGATTTCATCCATCTTTCCAAGGCTACCGGCAATCCCATGTGGAAGGAGATAGCCGCCCTTATCTGGAATAACGGCACCCAGGGCTTTACTCTTACGCCCTATGAGGTAGTGCACTGCCTGGAGCGTCCTATCGGCTCCAAGAACGAGGCGTATTTCATGACGCGCTGGAGCAAGTACCGCACCGGCGAGCGTAAACGCGGCCATATCAACGATCATCTGACCGTCTGGGCCGGCGTCTTCCGCACCGCCTGCATCTACGACCTTTCTGTTGAAGATCTCCTCTGGCTCGACGAGCTCTGCCGCCCGTAGATTAGTCGCCCTTTTCCAGGGCGGATTTCCTCCGTCAGGGGCCACTACGGTACACCATTTTCCTCGTTTTCGGCCATTTTTGAAGATTTTTGTGTACCCGGGGTACATGAACTTCTTCAAAAACCGTGCTTTTTGACAGGATTGATGTACCTCTCGGGCAGACGGTGGTCTCCCTTTGAAGGTTCCGTTCGCGTTGCTCACTTCATCCCTCCCAACGTCTTCTGCGTCATCGCTTTGCGATAACTTGTAGCCGTCGGGTCCCTCCCTCTAACGTGTCCGAGGGTGGACACTCCTTCAGTAGGGGAGTACCACCGTCTGCCCGAGAGCTGTTATGCCCTGGCTTTCTGGGGATCCTTGAAGAGGATGGCGAAGAGAACGCCGACCACGAGGGCGTAGGCTGCGAAGATGTA
>JAGAAU010000073.1 GCA_017615135.1 Bacteroidales bacterium
ATAATATGTTTAAACATATAAAATGAAGTCCAATTACGACAAATATCCTGCAACGGCGGTCTCCGGAGCGCTCTATTTGGGTTGGTCTGCCATTGCTTCCCGTTTGATGGAGGAGCGTCGCGGCCCGCTTGCCGTTGATTGTTATGCAGGAGTTTATGAAGATGATGTAGAGAAGGCGTTGGCTTCTTCTTTTTCCAGTATTATCCGTACCCGCTCGCTGATGAAGCCGGAGTCTGCCGTTCGTGCCATGACTGCCCGGTTTATGACAGACGACGTTCTGTTTGGCTATGTTTCGCCCCTCCGGCTGGAAGAATTCTTCGACGCAGAATTATTAGAGGATGCGCGTGCACGCGTGGATGACAATACCTTGATTATCGGTCCCGGCGCAGCTATCGTTGCCCCGGGTGCAACTCTTGTGTATGCCGATATGGCCCGCTGGGAGATTCAGCAGCGTTTTCGTGCGCACAAGGTATGCGGGCTTGGGGTAAATAATGCCCGGGAGCCGGTGTCCATCCAATATAAACGTGGGTATTTTATAGACTGGAGAGCGCTAGATTATTATAAAGATGGACTCTTCTCCCGTATTCGATGGTTCCTGGACACCAATGACGCCCTGCGTCCGAAGCTTATCGATTCCGATACTTTCCGCCGCGGCATGGCCAAAACCGCGCGCAAGCCTTTCAGGGTGGTCCCGTTCTTCGATCCGGCGCCCTGGGGCGGCCAGTGGATGAAAGAGGTCTGCGACCTGGACCGGAAAAAAATCAATTTCGGCTGGTGCTTCGACTGCGTTCCTGAAGAGAACAGCCTCCTGCTTGATGTGGAAGGGGAGAAGGTGGAATTCCCCGCGAACGACCTTGTGCTCCTCCATTCCCGCGAACTGCTGGGCGTTCCTGTAGAGGGGCGCTTCGGTAAGGATTTTCCTATCCGCTTCGATTTTCTGGACACGATGGGCGGAGGCAATCTGAGTCTTCAGGTCCATCCCACCACCCAGTTCATCAGGGAGCAGTTCGGTATGCCATATACCCAGGATGAGAGTTATTACCTGCTGGATGCCGGCCAGGGTGCCAGCGTTTTTCTCGGAGTGCGCGAGGGTGTAGACCGCGAGGCTATGATGGAAGATTTGCGCGCAGCTCAGCGTGGAGAAATATCCTTCGATGCGGAGAAATATATCAATCGTATTCCTGCGCACAAGCACGACCATTTCCTTATTCCCGGCGGTACGATTCACTGCTCCGGCGCTAATGCGATGGTGCTTGAAATAAGCGCTACCCCCAATCTGTTTACCTTTAAACTTTGGGACTGGAACCGGCTCGGGCTGGACGGAAAACCGCGCCCCATCAACGTAGAACGTGGTGGCAAGGTTATCCAGTGGGAACGTAATACAGAGTACGTCTACAAAAATCTCGCAAATCATTTCGAGAAAATTGCAGGCGGCGAAGGCTGGGAAGAAATCCGGACCGGCCTCCATCCGGCTGAATTCATAGAAACCCGCAGAGTCCGTTTCAGCACTAAGGTGAGTTTTGAAACTGCAGACAGTGTGCAGGTTCTGAATCTTGTCGAGGGAAAGGCTGCCGTGGTGGAAAGCCCCGACGGCCGTTTCGAACCCTTCGAGGTGCATTATGCAGAGACTTTCATCATTCCTGCCTGTGTCGGGGCATTTACCCTGCGCCCTGTGGAATCCGGTGAAACCTGTATGGCCATGCGCGCATTTGTCAGATTTAATCCATAATCCAATAATCATGAGAGTATCCAAAATTCTCCCTATCCTGCTCTCTGTCGCCGCATTTCTGGTGAATCCGGAAAGTATGTGGCTCTTTGCCCAGACAGGCACCACTTCTGTGAGTGGTACGGTCATGTCCGGCGGAGAGAGCGTCATCGGAGCGGCTGTCATGGAGAAAGGAACGTCCAACGGTACCATCACAGACCTGGACGGCCACTATTCCATCAATGTCGCTCCAAACGCAACGCTGGTGTTTTCTGCCATTGGCTATGAAACGCTGGAAGTCCCGGTATCGGGCCGTTCCGTAGTGGACGTAACCCTGAAAGACGACACCCTGCAGCTGGACGACGCGATTGTCGTGGCTTACGGCACGCAGAAAAAAGTGAACCTGACTGGCGCCGTCTCCTCCGTTTCTACGAAAGAGCTTGAGGGAAAACCTATTACCAATGTTCTGGAAGGCCTTCAGGGTACTACGCCTGGCCTTATCATCCGCGAGGGTTCTTCAACTCCCGGCGGCTCCCCGTCGCTTAATATCCGCGGTCTGAATACCATGAACAATAACGATCCACTTGTGATTATAGACGGTATCGAGGGCTCCCTTGCAAATCTCAACCCCAATGATATAGACCAGATATCTGTACTGAAGGATGCTTCTTCTACGGCCATTTACGGTTCCAGGGCGTCCAACGGCGTTATTCTGGTAACTACCAAGAAGGGCCAGGAAGGCAAGTTCTCCGTAGAATACGATATGTCCTGCGGAGTGCAGCAGGCTACCGCCCTTCCTACTATCGTAGATTCATGGGTGTATGCTGAACTGTACAACGAAGCCGCCGTGAATTCGGGCAAGAGCATCAAATTCTCTGCAAGCGACATTGCCGCTTTCCGCAATGGAGGCACCAATGTGAACTGGATACGTTCCATTTATAAGGATGCCGCACCGCAGATGTCCCATAACCTGTCTGTAACCGGGGGTAGCCAGAACGTTTCCTATATGGCTTCCCTGGGCTACCTGGACCAAAACAGCCTTTTCAAAGGAGACGGTTACGGCTATCAGCGTTACAACGGCCGCCTGGGCTTTAACAGCAAACTGGGCAAAAGGTTCAGCGTAAACGCGACCGTTCAGTTTACCAGGAATGTCATTAACGACCACGCATACTGGTCGGACTGGATTATAGAACAGGCGAACCGTATGCCTTCCATCTATGAGATTAAGTTTGCAGACGGAATGTACAATTATCCTTCCGGCTCGAACTCCAATTCCCTGGAGAGGCTCGAAACAGGAGGATACCGCCGCAGCGTGAACGACGATATTGCGGGTTCCATGACTGCCAGCTTCATTATCCTGGACGGTTTGAGCCTGAATGCAACTCTGGGCGGCCGCGTGCTTGCAAACCAGACGCATGAGCTGCGCAAGGCATCTCCTGCACCCAAATCCGGAGACAATGAGAACCACATCTCCGAGTCTTTCTACCGTTCCACCAAACTGACGTCTACGATAACTCTAAATTACGAAAAGACCTTTGCAGGCAAGCATAATTTTGCTGCGCTTGCCGGTTTTGCGTATGAAGGGGAAAGGATGCGCGATTTCAATACTACGCGCCTCACCGAAACCTCCCGTTACGACGTGTTCGTGGGCGGCCTTTCAGGAGACGACGTCTCCAACGGCGGCGGAGCGTCGGACTGGTCTCTCTATTCCGCATTCGGAAGGGTGACCTACAACTACGACGAGCGCTATCTTGCGGAATTCAATGTCCGAAACGACTATTCCTCCTATTTTGCAAAGGGGAACCGTTCCGGTCTGTTCCCGTCTCTGTCTTTCGGCTGGAGGCTATCGCAGGAGTCCTGGTGGGCCGATATCCGCCCGGTAATTCCTTCGTTTAAACTGCGTGCAAGCTGGGGCCTGGTGGGTAACAACCGCATCGGCGCCTATAACTACCTGTCCACCATTACGGTTGTTCAGGGGCACAGCTTCGGCGACACCATCGTCCCCACTGCATCATATACCTCGGTCGACCCCGGTATCAAGTGGGAAAAGACCATGATGACCGATATCGGTGCGGATATTTCTCTGTTGAACAACCGCCTCGATATCAGCCTCGACGCTTTTTACAACCGCACCTCCGACATTCTGGTGCAGCTGCCCGTTCCGAGGGTGTTCGGGCGCGGTAACCCCACCTCGAATGCCGCTGCGGTAGACAGTTATGGCTGGGAATTTTCCGCCAACTACCGCTTCAGCACCGGCAAGGTGAACCACAATCTTGCGGCTAACCTGTCGGACAGCTGGAACATTGTAGCAGACACCAAGGGCGAGGTACTTATTTACGGCACCGACGTGGTTTCCGTAATCAAGGAGGGATATCCCCTTTATTCCTATTATGCCCTTCGCAGCGACGGACTGTTCCAGACAGATGAAGAGGCTGCTTCCAGCCCCCATCTTGAAGGAATAATCCCCAAGGCGGGTGATATCCGCTATATAGACAAGCCCGGCGAGGACGGATACACAGACGGCGTCATTAACGACGACGACCGTTTCCTTGTGGGCAATGATTTCCCCCGTTACACCTTCGGTCTGAACTATTCCCTGGAGTGGAAAGGGCTGTATTTCTCGGCCTTTGTGCAGGGTGTAGGGCTCCGCGAGGCGTGGATGCGCGGAGAGGCCGTGGAAGCCTTCCACAACAACAATGAGGGTCCCGTCCTGGATTTCCACATAGACAGGTGGACTCCTAAGAACCCTAACGCTACATACCCCCGTCTTACCATGGGCGCAGAATCTGCAAACAATGCCAC
>JAGAAU010000074.1 GCA_017615135.1 Bacteroidales bacterium
CGGCGTTCGGGGGCGATCCCGACCGGATCACAGTACTCGGTTTTGAGTCCGGCGCGACTTCCATCCTGCTGCTGGCCGCCAGCGGACAGGCGAAGGGCCTGTTCCGGAAGGCTTTCATATTCAATGGCAGCCCGGCGTCAGCCTATGACACGCCGGAAGCGTCCCGGGCCCTGGCAAGGAATCTGACAAAGGAAACACAGGCTTTGACAATGAAAGAGCTTTTGCAGCTGGACACGAAAGCCCTGAAGGATGCGGCGCAAAAGCTCTGGCAGAATATGATCGCGCCGACCTGCGACGGGACGCGGATCCCTGCCGATGTGTATCAGGCCTGCAAGGACGGCGCCGCGTCAGGGATCGAGTTTATTATCGGAATTCCGGGAAATGAAATGCAGGTAATCCGCTACAAGATCGCAACTGTAGCCCTGGGCTATCGCATTGAAATTCAGCCTCGGCGAAGGAGCTTCCACCCCTTCGGCCAGGAACGAAGCCGCACTGAGCGGAGCGCTCCAGTCTATCTGGTCAGGAGCCTTCAGCAGCCTCATCCCGCATCGGGCCCGCACTGAATCGACCGCAGCCGCATCGGGCATGGAACCTCCGGAAAAGCCGAAACCCCAGAGATCGAAAATCGGTCCGGCCGCCACATCGACCGCTCCCCCGCTCTCCAGAAAAATATCGTAGGAAAGGGAGTAAATCTCCTCGAAGAGAGGGTTCAGGCCCACACTTTCGCCCGCATTCAAGCGGCTCAGAAGAGAATTGCGGTTATATCCGGAAAGGGTTGTATCTATATCTTCAAGTATCGCATCGATGGCGCTCTGAACCTCGCCCCGGGATACGGAAATGCCTTCAGCGTTGTAAGTTACGCTCCAAACTCCCCCTTGTGCGTATCCGCCCGCAGTCTCGTATCCGCGCGAACAGCCGCAAAGCAGGGTTGCCAGCGCAAAAAGTAACTTGAAAAATTTGGATACGGGCATAAAATTCGCAGTTCAGTTAACTCGCAAAGTTAAGATTATTTGAAAAATTTTACGCATATTTGCATTTCGATGAAGTTTAGAAGCATAATATTCATACTGGCTCTGGCCATCGCTGCAGCAGCCTGCAAAAAAGAGGAAAAATCTACAGTACTCCCCTACCTGAACGGAGACCTTGTATTCAACATGCCGGATTTCTATACGGTCGGAGAAACCCTTGAAATAAGCCTTGGGGGCAAATACCTCAAAGGGGAAGCCAAGCGCTCCAGCGGCGACAACGGGGGCGTAGGCTACTATTTCTACAACAACCTCCTGGAAAAGAGGGACACCGTAAGAAAAGACACTGACCCGCTGACAGATCCCGTGACCTACCAGTTCGCCGTAAAGGACACCATCGGAACCTTCACCCTAACCTGCACGGCTTATGCATCCGGATATTACGCCACCACAGCCACCAAGACCTTCTCCATGGTGAACTCTGAGAGCGGCAAGTCCGTCAAAGGTTATTCAGAATATCCCGAGGATGTGATTTTCACAGACGCCCGCGACAATATCAGCTATCGCGCCACCAGGATAGACGATCTGCTCTGGATGCGCAGTAACCTCACATGGACCGGGGCCGGTAGATGCTTCCGCGGGAGTCTGAACGATTTCTCCAACCCGGGAACGGTAGAGGCCGGCAAAATCTTCGGACGCTTCTACAGCTGGACTGAGGCCCGGAGCGCCTGTCCTGAAGGCTGGAGGCTGCCAACCAACGCCGAGTGGGCTGCAGTGGCCCGCAAATTCAACGGTGGAGCCTCAGACGAAGGAGACCTTTCCGACATCCCCGGAGCCGCGGGCAGCATGATGGAGGCAGTGAGCTTTAACGGAGTAAAACTGTGGGAATACTGGAAGGGAGTGGACATAACGAATGCATCACGTCTGTCGGTACTGCCGTCCGGCTATGCCGTAAACAACGTAAGCGGCCTGTATTCCTTCCATGGATACCTTGAATACGCAAATCTCTGGACCTCAGACGAAGTCTCCGGCCGCGGAGTTTACAGATACATTTACAAAACCAGCAATACGCTCTACTGCGGCCTTGCAGACAAAGACAGTTTTGCAGCCTCTGTAAGATGCGTCAAAAACGCCAACTAAAATCCTCAGATACAATGAAGAAGAAATCCTTAACCATCATCATTATCCTCGCCGCAGTAGCTCTTCTGGCAGGCTGGATAATCGGGTCTTACAACAAACTCGTGCGCAACGAGGAAAACGTTTCCAACGCATGGGCACAGGTAGAAACCGCATACCAGAGGAGGGCCGACCTCATCCCCAACCTCGTAGCGACCGTGAAGGGATATGCCGAGCACGAGAGCAGCACCCTCGAGAATACCATGAAAGCCCGCGGCTATGGCAATACTCAGCCCACCGAGCAGAACGTGGCTGAATTCCAGCGCCAGGAGCAGGAAATCAGCGCCGCACTCAGCCGACTGATGGTGGTAATAGAGAGGTATCCGGATCTGAAGGCCAATGAAAACTTCCTGGACCTGCAGGCCCAGCTGGAAGGAACCGAGAACCGCATTTCCATTGCACGCAACAACTTCAACGAAGCGGCAAAGACCTACAACACCATCGTGCGCAGTTTCCCTGCAAATATTGTAGCTGGAATGTTCGGCTTCGAGAAGAAGGGTTACTTCAAGGCTGACGAAGCAGCAGCTACCGCTCCCACCGTTCAATTCTGATCAGAGTGAAACGCATAGTTTTAAAAGCCGCGGCACTGATACTGCCGCTGCTTTTTGTTGTTACCAGCCGGGCGGCAATTCCAAACCCGCCCAGTCCCCAGAGGCTGGTAAATGATTTTGCCAACGTCTTCCCGAAAAGCGGAATCGACAGTCTGGAAAGAGTGCTTGTGGCATTCGACGACAGCACTTCCAATCAGATTTGCGTGGTTACGGTAAAATCGCTGGACGGCTACGACGTATCTGAATATACTGCCAAACTCGGCAACCAGTGGGGCGTAGGTTCATCGCGCAACAACGGCGTCGTAGTGCTCATCAAGGCACGCGGAGAAGAAGACTATATTGACGTTTCCATCCAGACCGGACGCGGTCTTGAGGGAGCCATCCCAGATGCTTATGCTTCCAGGATTATCCGCAACGACATGGGGCCCTGGCTCAAGGACAGGAAGGACAATTACTTCGCCGCAACCTGCGCCGCATGCGACAAACTGATGAAACTGGCTTCAGGGGAAATCAAGGCTCCGCGCGAAGACAAAGGCGACGAAGAGTCCACAGAGGAGAAAATCTTCATCATTATATTTACCATTGCCATCCTCATCTGGCTGGTGTTCAAATTCAAAAAATTTAACAAGAACGACAACTCCGGAAGCAGCGGCCCCAAAACGTACCACGACTACGACGATTACGGCTCCTCCCGCAGGAGCAGCTGGGGCGGAGGATGGTCAAGCGGCAGTTCCGGTGGAAGCAGTTCCGGCGGATTCGGCGGCTTTGGCGGCGGCTCCTTCGGTGGCGGCGGTGCCTCCGGCCGCTTCTGAATAGAGGCACGCCATTCCCCTCGTTTGCTGAAAGAAGATTACCGGACGACCAGGATGTTGGGAACGATGCGCTGGCCGAAGCCGTCGAAGCGTTGGTTGTCGTAAGGGTGGTTGATGACGCCGGCGCAGTTTACCCACAGGGTACTGGAGCCGCCTCCGTCGAGGTTAAGTGCGTCTGTCATTCCAACCATACGCGCCAGTTGCGCCGTTTCTGAAATCGACGCACCCCATCCGCGACCGGCGAAGCGCCCGTCAATTACCATAAAGTAGATGCGCCCTTCGTCGTCGCTGCCGACTATGCTCCTGGGATGGCGGTTGGTATAGAATGAAGACTTTGGCCAGTCTGAAACTATCTCCCTGCCGTCTACCAGCAGTATAGGACCTGCCGCAAGCGCCTCCTCGGCATCTGCAGAATACTGCAGGGCAGTTTCAGGAGTACAGCGCAGGATGCGCATATTATTGCCGGAAGCCAGGGTTATCATCCCGTCTGTGCGGAAAGTCTCATCCTTAGTAGTGGTTCCCTTCTGCACGCCGGCATCCTTCACGAAAGTGACAGGAGTAAGTTTCTTCACATTGAAATAACTGCCATTGATTGCGGCCAGAGCACCCTCTCTGAGAGCCAGCGCGCTGGTACTGTCGGCCAGTTCCTCCGGTGCATCGATAACATCAACCACATGCTCGGAGGCCTTGAAACGCACTGCTGAAACGCACTGCATCACACCGAATACCGGAGCTTGAACCACAGTATACTCGATGCCGTTGCCGGCACTCTTCCATTCGATGGTTCCAAGAGGATTGCCGGTCTTGAGGAAGCGCGACTTCACGGCATTCCAGTCGTAATAGACGGTCTGAACTGCATCCATACCGATGAGATGCCTCTCGACTCCGTTATAGACGAACTTCACAAGCACCTTTCCCGCAGAGTTGCGGTAGAATATCATCTGCATGTTGGTGGCAAGGGTGATATTGCGAGGGTCCGCCCATTTATAGGGAATTTCGTCGAAGGAAAGGCGCGCGCCTACATCTTCAAGCCCGAAATAACCGGCAAGGGCAATGAGCGGGCAATCGTGCCCGAAATACAGGTCTGCACAGAATTCACCGCCTGAAAGGGCCTTGTCGGCAGAAAGCAGCATGTCTTCCGCAAGCGGATACAGCCTGCCCATGCGGTCTTCCCCGAATTCCACCGAATTGCCGTGACGCACATACATCAGGCGAAGGAGATTGTCCCACTTGTAATAGATCACATCCTCACCGAGATGACGGAATCCGTTGCTGCCTACACCCGAAGGTTCCATAAAACAGGCCGTGGTCCAGATGCTGGTATTGAAGCGTGCCGGATCTACGGAAAGTTCCCGTCCCCTGGCGGGGTTGGTGAACAGGCGGGGATATACGGCCTCGAAATCGGGAAGGTTGCATTGTTTCAGGGAGTCTGTGAGGCGCCTGGTGGCCCTGCTGTGGTAATAGGAACCCTTGTTGTCCATAAACTGGTATTCCCTGTCTCCACTGACATAGGTAAACTCCAGGCCCTTGCAACGAGACTGCAGAGTATTGGTAAAGGCAGACATGCTCAGGATGGAACGGGGAATGGTACTGGCCACCACCCGCACCTTCCGGCTGCCCTTGCGGAACACGTCGCCATAGGCGGCGTACATCCTGCGGGCAAGTTCAGCATGCTCTTTCTCCCCCAGTTTTGTCAGATGTCCGGGGCTTCTGTCCCAAACCTTTACAACGCCACGCACCTCTTCAAGCAGTTCTTTGCCCTCAGTGGTGAGAATTCCCTCCTTATCGGCCTGACGAAGCACCTCGGTCAGGTAATCATATTCGTAAGGATAGCCGTCCGTGCGGGAACCGTGACGTCCGTAATGACTTATATATACAGGCTTATACCCCTTCGGAGCGGGAGTACGCGTTTCGTCTATGAACTGATACACATGACAGTTCACGGCAGAACGGTTGGGATTCTCGCGCAGCATCTCCAGGGCTGCCGGATTCATCTGAATCAGAACGAATAACAGAGTGAGAAACTTCATGATTATCTTGCTTTAAGGCGTGCAATAAGGTCGTTGCCCAGCGCTTCCTTCGCCACGATGTGGTCCAGGACAGCGGTAACGAATGAATTGGACTCAAAATCGCCGCGCACCTGTTCAAAATCCTGAATTTTAACTTCCTTGCTGCCGTCGGCACCGAACCCTGTCATGGAGGCCAGGCCGAATTCTTTCCTGGCATCTTCATAAAGAGTCCTGTCCAGACCAATGACAGCTTCCTTCCACTGTTCAACTATGGAAATTACATCGGCGGCGGTCATTTCTGAAGGATCCTTGCCAAAGAAGCCCTTGTACTGGCCGTATGCCCAGGTCCATTCATAATCGTAATACAGGCGATGCATTTCCGCAAAAGCGGCATTGATTTCATCCACGGAAGAAACGCTGCCGTCTTCAATGCGGGCAAGGAGGTCGTCGACCACAGATTTAGGTGCTATCATTCCGCTCAGGTCCACCCAATATCCGCTGCCTTCCAGCACACGTGGAGCCAGTTCGGCGCGGATCTGTTCGTCCGTTGCTCCGGCAGGGAGGTTTTCGAGCCGTTTGATTATAGAATTACCCAGAAATTTGGTTATTGCGGTATGGTAGAGCCGGAGACCGTTCTTGAGCGAACTGTTCTTGATTTTGGTGCTGTGGTACGCATATACGTCGGAAAGTTCGCCGGAGGAATACTGCAGATTGCGGAGCAGTTCTGTCCCCTTAATCATTTTCTGAACCGTAAACGGGCTCAGGAGGTTGAAGTTGATGCTGTCCAGACGGTCCGGGTCCTTACGGCCGTCGCGCTTGGGCCATTTCTGCGCATCTCGGATAGTCCCCACGCTCCTCAGGTTCACCGCCGGCACCAGATAGGTGGTATTCTGCTGCTCGATCAGATACGAGAACGGCAGATTGGTGGTGTCGGAATGGGTTACATGCCTCCCCATCACGAGTGAAAACGCTCCGATTCTCGCGGGCCAGAGTATGTACGAATCCGAAGCGGTCTTGGACCCCCTCTCAAGTATTCCCTGATGTATGGGACCCAATTTGTACATATGGTTGCTCTGATTGGAGCCGCTGCCTGCATTCATGAAAGAGAACATGCCGGCTATAAGCAGGGTACTCTTGTGGTGGGTAACGGTAAACGGGCCGGCAAAGATGGCACAGGCTTCTCCGTTCTCTCCCTGGCAATTTGAGAAAAAGAGGGAATCCGATGCGCTGTATCCGTGTCCGAAATGACAGCTCTGCCCTATGAAACAACGCAGCAGAGTAGTATTGTCTTCAACCGAGGAACCGCTGCAGATAATGAAATCGTCTGCAATCACACCGTGGCCAACACAGACCGGGGCTGCCGCATTGCTGACTATGGTTCCGTTACGAAGACGGCTCGCACCGCTGATTACCGCATAGTCTCCGATTCTGACCGCACAGATGAAACGCGTGTTCCGTATGGTCACGTGAGAGCCGATGGTTCCGGCAGCACTGCGCCTGGACTCCGCAAAACTGTCCGTGATAGCATTCAGACGCTTGATAAGGGCCGGACGATGACGGTACATTGTAAGGATGTAAGCAGTCTGCGCGCTGAGACGTTCATGGATGCGCACTTCGCGCCCTCCGGTTTCGTTCATGACGGCAACTTCCACTCCGTTACCAAAGGTACTTTCGCCGTCTGTGTATATCAGGTCTACATTTTCCACGACAGAGCCGTCTCCAATCACATAATTGGCTATGTAATTGGAGACATTCTCTATCAGGCAGTTGTCGCCAACCGTAACATTGTGCAGGCTGGCGTTGCGAAGTCCGGTCGCCTTGCTCATGCCTCCGGGGAGCCTGACCTCCCCCTCGAAACTGCCAAGACGCACCGTTCCGGAGAAATTTACACAACTGATACGGGACAGGTCCGGCTTTTCGGCTGAGGTAAACACTTCAGACCAGTCAGCAGCCCGGCATCCGTTCTGCTCCAGGACAGAAACCTCGGATTCTGAGAAATTCCTAAACATTTACCAGCTGACCGTACGAGTCCAAGTATTGCCAAAGCGGTCTGTAACGCTAACGACGCCACTGTTGGGAGTAGCCTCGGCAGGAGCGCGGAAAATAGTGGAAATGGAACCGGCACCGCTTGCGGAATAACCACTCCACTTCTTGTATATGCTGCAATTCTTCTTGTAATGCGTACGCATCTCGGTATCGGCCAGATCGTGACGGGAATCGTCGGTGAGTCTCTCCATCACTACAGGCTCCCCACCGTCGGGCGTAAACACGGGATTCTCCCATTTCTCGTCCCAGAGGAAGACATTTGCATAAACATAATTGTCGCCATAGGAGCCGCGGGGATAAGCATGCATCTGGTAGTTGTCATCCAGCAGAGCACCGCCTGCCTTCATATAGGCCTTACCGCCGCTAATGGTCCAGTCTTTCCAGTTATAGGCAGGTCTGCTGCTGGTGTAACCGGAAGTAGATCCTACCCAGGAGGCGCGCTCGTATTTGGTAGCATGGAAGTGCCAGCTTATCTCTTCCCCGTTCACCTCAACCACGGTAAAGCCGCGGGGAGTGCCGTCAGCCAGATACTCATTGGTCCAGAGTTCGCCGGTTGAGCGCGCAAGCGTATGAACCTGCACCCTCTTGTGACGATGATCTTCAGGATAGATGTAGTTAAATCCGACATGAGTATGTCCAGCCCATGCATGAACCTCCGCATAATTATTGATGAGGTCGCCATAGTCGGGACCGTGCTTTGCGGTATTCGAGCGCTCACTGCCACTCTGCTGCTTGAACATAGGCGAGTGGGAGCAAACCATGAGTTTGGAAGAGGTAGGAACATAGGACAGATCTGCACACAGCCATTCCCAGACTTCGTCGGTGAGGCCCTGTTCATAGTCGGTGAGCTGGTTGCCATTACCCGGATCCTGCTTCATGATAAGGTTGTCCAGCACCACAAAGTGAAT
Organism: Bacteroidales bacterium; assembly: GCA_017615135.1. Classification (GTDB taxonomy): domain Bacteria; phylum Bacteroidota; class Bacteroidia; order Bacteroidales; family UBA932; genus Cryptobacteroides. The sequence goes on from JAGAAU010000074.1 coordinate 8,468, forward strand.
CTTCCCGAGATTGAACGAATAGTTCCTGGGGCCAAAGAGATTCTCCCAGGGGGCAGCACCGTCGTCGTCGTTGGACGCGGAGGGATCGTTGTCGTGGTTACCTATCACATTGTAGGTGGGGAAACCGGTGTGCGAAAGCCCCGTGGTATAATTGCTGAACAGGGTCATGTTCTCATGCACAAGGTCTCCGAGGCAGATACCGTAAACCTGGCCGGAAATACCGGCGGCCACATCCGCAAGCTCCTGATAAAGGTCTTCGCAGATATCAAGGGACATGAAGGCCGTCTTGTCAAGGTTCCAATTCGACTTGCGCGGCTGCGGGTCTGCTGTAAACAGGACGGTGTAATGATCTGGATCCGACACAGGCTCAAGTGCGAAGTTGCCCATATTGTATATCCCGTTTGAAGGAGTGACGGACGCAAGTTTCCTGTAGAACTTCGGCAGCCCTGCTTCAACCGGGGGCATATAACCGGAAGGAGTGCTGACATAGATGAAGCGAGTGGTGGAAATATCGCTCTGCATATAGAAAGTTCCGTCGTGGAAAGTCCGCACGCATTGCCTTCCGTCACTGACGACTACCCCTTCCAGACCAGTTCCGTTGTTGTCCGTCACACGCCCTGTCACGTTGTAAGGATCGAGAATCAGCTTGTCTACATCTACCTCGGCAAGACCGAACTCGATAGGCGCATCTGCCTGTACCAGAGCAAATTCAGGCATCCAGTACAACTTCCCTGCCTCGAGGCTGATAGCTGAGCTGCGCGTCATTGTGAGCTGATTGTCGTTCTCGTCGATGAGAGTTACATGGAAGCCGCCGGGATAGGCCCCGGGAGGAATTACGACAATCGCCTCTACAACTTCCGTTTCCGACAGGGCGGCATTGGGATTCATAACGACAAACGAGTTATAGGAGGCGGCATCTGCCGGAGCGAGGGTACCATCGGCATAATCGATGGCAAATTCTCCGCTCAACTGCTCTTCGCTATTACCCCAGAACTGTATGGACGACAACTGCTGGGCCGCACCGGC
>JAGAAU010000075.1 GCA_017615135.1 Bacteroidales bacterium
CGGCACTACCAGGGACGAAGATTTCATCGAGCATATCTATGTGGCCAACATGCATTCTACAATGCTGTTCTTCACTGCCAAGGGTATGTGTTACCGCATCAAGGTTTATGAGCTGCCGGAGGGTACGCGTACTTCCAAAGGCCGTGTCATCCGCAACCTCAGGCCTATCGAGGCAGACGACAGCATTGTTACCTACCTGAATGCCAAGCAGATAGAAAACCGCGAATATACAGACAGCCACTACGTGGTTATGGTTACCCGCAACGGTGTAATCAAGAAGACGGTTCTGACAGATTACGCCAATGCCCGTACCCGCAACAAGGGTATTACCGCCATCAAGTTCCGCGAAGGAGACGAACTGGTTGAGGCTCTGCTGACCGACGGCAACGCCCAGCTCATGCTGGCTGTCCGCGGAGGTTACTGCGCCCGCTTCGATGAGGCCCAGGCGAGGGATCAGGGCCGAGTGTCTTCCGGTGTGCGCGGCATGCGCGTTGCCGAGGGCGATGCCCTTGTTGGTATGATTGCCTACTCGCCCAATGCGGAAGATGCGGCGGATCAGAGCGTACTCGTAGTCAGCGAGCACGGATATGGCAAACGTTCCAATCCGGAGGACTATCGTCTGACCGCCAGAGGCAGCAAGGGAGTGAAAACTCTCAACATTACCGACAAGACTGGCACGGTGGTTGCGATAAAGAACGTTACGGAAAAGAACGACCTTATGATAATCACCCGTTCGGGGCTCACCATCAGGATGTCCGTTGCGGACATAAAACTGGCAGGCAGGGCCACCCAGGGCGTAAAACTGATAAACATTAAGGACAACGATTCCATCGCTTCCGTATCCGTGGTTGAACACGGCGACGATGAGGAAATTCCGGAAGCAATGCAGGAATCTGCTCCTGAAGAAGCATAATAGTAACATTAAATTATAATGCGTATGAAAAAGTTTTTATTGGCAATCGCGATAATGCTTGCCACCGCAAGTGCAGCTTACGCGCAGAACAATATCGATAACGCAAAGAAGGCGGCGGAGAAGGCAAAGATGGCTACCCTCGATCCCAAGGGTGCAGTCAAGGCTTCGTCCTGGATTAATCTGGGAAAGAAGATGTTCGACGCCTACAACGCTCCTGTGAAGGAATTTTCTAACGTGCAGTTCAAGGTTCAGCTCAATGAAATTGGAGCCAAACCCAAGAGAACAGAAATAGTTCAGATAGACGGCAAACCGGTAGAGAAGCTCGATTTTGACAATGCTTCCCTGTATTTCAACACTCCGGGCGGTCAGCTTATCTTCACTGAAATCACCAAGTATGCTTATCAGGACGCTCTGGAGCAGTCTTTCGAAGCATATAAGAAAGGTTTCTCGCTGGACCCCAAGAAGGGTAAGGAAATTGCATCTGCCTTCAAGGACATTTCCGAGAAATTCCTTGCAGAAGCTACCATGAACTACTATCTGGGAAGACTCGACAAGGCTTCCTATAATTTCGAGCAGGCAGCGCTGGTTTCTGCTGAACCTCCTTATGCTCAGGTAGATACGGCGTCTCTTTTCAATGCTTCGGTAGCTGCCCGCATGGCCGGGAACGACGACAAATCGAAGGAACTCCTTGAGAAGTGCCTCGAATTCGGCTATGACAATGAAGGCAAGGTTTATCCCGCCCTCTATTACGTTACCATCAACAAGCTCGCCGATGCCGGGAGCGCTGCCGACACCCTCGCTATCCAGAACAAGGCCAAGGCTTATCTCCAGGCCGGTATAGACAAATATCCGCTCAATCAGGAAATCGTAGTGAACCTTATCAACCTTAAGATTCAGATGAACGAGAATCCCGAGGAAATCTTCGACCTGTTCACCAAGGCAAAGCAGCAGGATCCCAAGAATGCCTCTCTCTATGCAGTGGAAGCAGATGTAAGGGCCAAACTCGGCATGAAGGAACAGGCCCTTGAGGGCTATAAGAAGAGCGTTGAGGTGGATCCTAAATATGAATACGGATACTATTGCATAGGCAAGTGGTATTACGATGCCGCAATGGAGTATTACAATGCTGCACAGCGTGAGGACGACAATGCCAAATATGCTGCACTCGTAGACAGCTACGTGCAGAATCTGGAGAACAGTGTAGCTCCGCTTGAGACTTTCTTTGAGATTTCCACTTCTGAAGACAATAAGGTCGTTGCCGCCCAGTATCTTAAGAGTATATGCTACAATCTGTACTCTGCATATTACAGGCAGGACAAGGCCGATCCCGGATATAAGGCTAAACAGGAGAAATATGCTGCATTCCTTAAGGGAGAATAACATATGAATCTCTTCCCTTTGGTAATTTCGATTCTTGCCACGGTTCTCCAACCGTGGCAAGATGCGTCTCATAACGAGGAGAACCGTCTTCCGATGCGGGCGACGGTGGAAAATTCCTATCAGAAACTGTCTTTGGACGGGGAATGGAAGTTCCGCTGGTATCAGTCTCCTTCCGAGCGCTCGACTGACTTTTTTAAACCCGGCACGGACGATTCCGACTGGGGAGTCATGCCAGTTCCCGGCATTTGGGAACTGAACGGTTACGGCGATCCCCTTTATGTAAACATCGGCTATGCCTGGCGCGGACATTACACAAACAATCCTCCCTTCCCCCCGGAAGACCATAATTACGTTGGTCAGTACAGACGCAGTTTCGTGCTGGATCCTGCCTGGAAGGGCAGACGGATTGTTCTTACGGTTGGTTCCGCCACATCAAACATAAGGGTGTGGGTTAACGGCAAGCCTGCCGGTTACAGCGAAGACAGTAAACTGCCCGCCAGCTTCGACATCAGCAATCTGGTGCGGTTCAATTCTCCCAATCTCTTCGCTTTCGAGATTTTTCGCTGGTGCGACGGCACTTATCTCGAAGACCAGGATTTCTGGCGCCTTTGCGGAATAGCCCGCGAAACCTTCCTTACCGCCGAACCCCGCAAGCGGGTGGAGGACATTTCCGTTCGCGCTTCTATGGACGGTTCCTACTCAGTAAATACCGTTCTGGAGGGAGTAAAGGAGGTGAAACTGCTTATGAGCGGCCCGGGAATGGAGGAGCGCGAAGTTGCCGCAGACGGCAAGATAGACTCTCCTGCGCTGTGGTCAGCCGAAACTCCTAATCTGTACACGCTCAAGGCTCTCTGGACAGACGAACAGAAACAGCAGCAGTGGGTGCGCCTGAATTTCGGCTTCCGCGAAGTTAAGGTAGAAAACGGGCAGCTTCTGGTAAACGGAGCTCCTGTGCTCATAAAGGGGGTTAACCGTCACGAGCTGTCGGCTACCGGCGGCTACGTGGTGAGCCATGCCGAGATGGAGAGGGATATCCGGATAATGAAGAGTCTGAATATCAATGCTGTGCGCACTTGTCATTATCCGAACGATTCCTATTGGTTTGAGCTCTGTAACCGCTATGGACTTTATGTGATAGGCGAGGCGAATGTCGAATCTCACGCTATTCGCAAAACTATGGCCTCGAATCCGGATTATGCCGCCGCACACATGGAGCGGGTTTCCCGAATGGTTAAGCGGGATTTGAACCAGCCCTGCATAATAATCTGGAGTCTTGGGAACGAGGCGGGCTACGGCCCTAACTTTACCGCCTGCTATGACTGGCTTAAGGCCTTTGACCCTACCCGTCCCGTTCAGTATGAGCAGGCAAGGAAGAACTATGCCACAGACATCTTCTGCCCCATGTACTACGGTTACGAAGATTGCGAGAAATACTGCCAGTCCAATCCTTCCAGACCGCTTATCCAGTGCGAGTATGCACATGCGATGGGTAATTCCATGGGTGGCTTCAAGGAGTACTGGGACCTGATCCGGAAGTATCCGAACTACCAGGGAGGCTGCATCTGGGACTTTGCCGACCAGGCTCTGCTCTGGCCCTGCGACCCTTCTTCGGGCACAGACCATATTTATATATTCGGGGGTGACATGAACGACTATGATCCCGGGGACACTTCCTTCAACTGTAACGGTGTGGTTGCCGCAGACCGCAGTCTGCATCCGCATGCCTGGGAGGTCTGGCATCAGTACCAGAATCTTTGGGCAAGTGCAGGTTCAGGATGCGGGAAACTGAGCGTTTACAATGAGAATTTCTTTACCGGTACCGATAACTACATCCTCCGCTGGACTGTCCAGAGCGACGGAGTTCTGGTGAGGGAGGGGATAGTGCCTGATTTCAGCATTGCTCCAGGTTGTTCCGAAGAGCTGGATCTTGGTTTTTCCGAAGCCGAGCTGGATGCTCTCGAGGGGGAACTTTTCCTGAATGTATCCTTCGAGTTGAAGGAGCGGAAAGGTGGCCTTCTGCCTGCCGGAACCGTGGTGGCTGCGAATCAGTTGCCTCTCCGCCCGGCTTCCTATGTTCAGAGACCTGCTCAATTGCGTTCCAGGAGTGTCAGCATCGGATTCGACGAAAAAACCGGTGCGCTGACCTCCTATATAGTTGCAGGCAGGGAACTGCTGAAGGCTCCGCTTCTGCCCTGTTTTGGCCGCGCCCTTACCGAAAATGACCTCGGTGCCAAGATGGATAAGTGGATGGGAGGATGGCTGTGGCCGGAACTTACCCTGGTTTCTTCCAGCCCTCTGGAAAACGGAGGTGCAGCCATGGAATGGCAGGTGGGCAGTTTTGCAAGGGTGTCGATGACGGTCGCCCTTCTCGCCGACGGCAGTCTGAAGGTGAGCCAGAAACTCCATTCGGTTGCTGCAGAAGTTCCGCCTCTGTTCCGCTTCGGCCTTGAATTTGCCATGCCGGGCGAGTTCTCGAATCTGGAATTCTACGGGGCAGGTCCTTATGAGACTTATATAGACCGCAAGTCTTCCGCCAATATCGGTCTTTATCGTCAAAGGGTTGAAGATCAATATCATTGGGGTTATGCGCGTCCGCAGGAAAGTGGCACTCACTGCGATTTGAGCTTCATCCGGATTACAGACGACGGGGGAGTGGGAGTGGAGATAGCATCGCCCGTGCTCTTCAGCGCCTCGGCCCTGCCTCTAAGCCGTGCAGACATAGACCTTTCCATTACGGGAGGCGGCCGCTCCGACGGTGGAGACCAGAGACATTCCCTGGAACTCCTGTCAAAAGCCTGCATAGGTTGCAGAAGTCTCGGAGGTACTTACGTCAATGTAGATCTGGTGCAGATGGGGCTTGGATGTGTTACTTCCTGGCGTACCACCCCCAGAAAGGAATATATGCTTCCGGCCAGGGAATATGAATTTGAATTTACAATTAAACCGCTGATATGATGAAACTAAAACTGTTGGCAAGTGTACTTGCGTGCGGCTTGTGTCTTTCGGCTCAGGCTCTTCCTTATGTAATCGGTCCTTCAGATGTGGCCAGGGCAAAGGAAATTGTTTCCAAGATGACCATTGAAGAGAAGGTCGACCTTATTTCCGGTCAGGTGGACGGGTTCTGGACTGCATCGATAGAGCGTCTCGGGGTTCCCGCAGTGCGTATGGCTGACGGCCCCCAGGGAGTTCGCAACAAGACAAAGAGCACCTATTATCCCTGCGGTATCCTTGTGGCTTCTAGCTTTAACCGCGAGGCTGCGAACGGTGTAGGTCTGGGTATAGGCTTCGACGCCACCGCCCGTGGGGTTCGCATTATGCTCTGCCCTGGTGTAAATATCTATCGCACCGCCCTTTGCGGCCGCAATTTCGAATATTACGGGGAGGATCCATATCTTGCCGGAGAGATTGCATCAAACTATATCAGGGGTATTCAGGAGCGCAGGGTGATAGCCACCATCAAGCATTTCTGTACCAATAATCAGGAATATGCCCGTCATAAGGTATCTTCCAATGTAGATGAGCGCACTCTCAATGAAATCTATTTCCCCGCTTTCCGCAAGGCGGTCGAGCAGGCAGGTGTGGGTGCTGTGATGACCAGCTACAATCCTGTAAACGGAGAGCACGCTGCAGAGAGCTCATGGCTTATCAAGGATAATCTGCGCAAGTGGGGTTTTGAGGGCATAGTTATGTCCGACTGGGTTTCTACCTATACCATACTCGGCACTCTTACCAGCGGTCTCGATCTGGAGATGCCCAAGGCTGCAGCTATCGTTCTGGACGAGGTGAAAACCCTCATTGCCAACGGCGTGGTGCGGGAATCTGATATCGACCTTATGTGCCAGCATATACTCCAGACTTTCAGTGCCTTTGGTCTTCTGGACAAACCCATGAAGGATGAATCCATTCCCGAGGATTATGAGTTCTCCCGCAATATGGCCTACAATGCTTCTGTTGAAGGACCAGTGCTGCTGACAAACAATGGAATCCTGCCGCTCAAGGCTTCTTCCAAGACCAGAATTGCCGTTCTCGGCCCCAATGCTGATGTTGTGGCATTCGGCGGTGGAAGCGGTGCGATGCACCCCATCGATGGACGCAATATTACTCTGCGTGCCGGGCTGGAGGGGCTTGGTAAGGGTTATAAGGCCGAATATTTCGATTGCAACAACCTGAGCGATGCCGACATGAAGGCTATCGTTAAGGCAAGTGCGGTGGTTCTTTCGGTTGGATTCAACAATAAGACCGAGACTGAAAACAGCGACCGCACCTATGCTCTCCCCGAGGGGCAGAACGAGCTTATCGCCAAGATTGCTGCGGTGAACCCCAATGTGGTGGTCGTGGTGAATTCAGGCGGAGAGGTTGACATCAACCCCTGGAAAGACAATGTAGCTGCTATCATTATGGCATGGTACGGCGGACAGGAGGGTGGACGTGCCCTGGCAGATATTATTGCCGGAAAGGTGGCTCCCTCCGGCAAGTTGCCCTTCACTTTCTGGGGAACCCTGGAGAAGAATCCTGCCTATGCTTATTATCCTCAGCGTACGCCCGCTATATCCGTTAAAAATGCTAACCGCGATCCCTATCCCTATGCAGTCTATTCCGAGGGAGTTTTTGTGGGTTATCGCGGGGTTAAGCACTTCGGCGTTGAGCCTATGTTCCCGTTTGGCCACGGACTCAGCTATGTCGGGTTTGCCTATTCAAATCTTTCTGTAACCCCTTCGGGAGACGGATTTGATGTGAGGTTTACTGTGAAGAATACCGGGAACAGGGCTGCTGCCGAGGCCGCTCAGGTATATGTGTCACCTGAATGCGCTTCGCTGCCCAGACCCGATCAGGAGCTTAAAGGCTTTGACAAGAAGAAGATAGCAGCCGGCAAGACCGCCGAGTACTGCATCCATCTTGGCCCCGATGCGTTCAGTCACTACGATGTGGTCAGCCACAGCTGGAAGACCGACTCCGGCAAATATACCATCCGGGTCGGTGCCTCTTCCGCTGACATCCGCCTCACTTCTTCAGTGACGCTGTAGATTTTTCGCCTCCGA
>JAGAAU010000076.1 GCA_017615135.1 Bacteroidales bacterium
AACATCTGCCAGAAATTCACTTCCAGCCCCAGAATAAAGATAGCCGGAAGGGTAAAAATCGCACCTGCCACCACTACTCCGGAACAGGCGCCGATAGACTGGATTATGACATTCTGGGTAAGCCCTTCCTTTTTCCCGAGCACTCCGGTAATTCCTACCGCAATTATGGCTATTGGGATGGCCGCCTCGAACACCTGCCCCACTTTGAGGCCGAGATAAGCCGCTGCAGCAGAGAAGATTATAACCATTAAAAGCCCCATCGACACCGAATATGGCGTCACTTCCAGGGGGCTATTGCTCTTCAGCTGCCGGTTTTTTCTTTCTTTCATCTATTTCTTTTTTTCTTTGATATTGGGCGATATACTTTTCCAGCCTGCGCCGGTCTTTTTCTTCGGCCTTACGCTGTCTTATGACCTGCTTGCGGGTCCAGGCCCGCTTTTTCTCCAGCTTTTTAGCATTCTTGGCAGCCGCTTTCAAAGCGTCCAGCGAGTCCAGCCTGGCCCAGCGGGCATCGCGTTCGGCAATTTTCAACGCCAGCGCGAGCTCTGCAGCCTCCCTTTTCTGCCGGAGCTTTTCTTCGCGTTCCTTTTTAGCTATCTCCTTGGGGCTAAGCACTACAGAGTCCCGCACAAGGCTGTCTGGCTGAACGGAAAGGCTGTCGGACTGGGATGAAAGGCTGTCTGCCGGGGCTTGGGGATTCAGCGGCTTATCGGCCTTGGGGTTCCCGGCCTTGGGTTTCCTGGATACATCCGGAGATGGCGGAACAGTAAGGCTGTCCGCCTGAGACGATGGCACGGAAAGGCTGTCTGCCTGGGATAACGGAGCAGCAAGGCTATCGGCAACAACAGCACCACCAGGAACCGCATCGTCATTGCCGGCCTGTCCGGCAATCCCCTCTTTGGCCTTAGCCTCCGCCCTGGCTTTTTCTTTAGCCTTTGCCTTTTCTATATCCGAGGGCACCGGAATGCCCTTTTTGCGCATATCTATCTCTTCATAGATGCGTTCGATATAGCCCTTGAAATAAAATCTCGTCTGGGTAAACGACGGTTTGGGATGATTGGCATATTCAGACTTCTGACTCTCCTTGAACGGCGCGGAAACTATATCTTCCCGACCAGCAGGCCTGAGCTGTGGAGACCAGTTGAAGCCCTTCATCTTCTTCTCTTCGGAAGGCAGCTGAACCACGGGGAAGGCATCGTTCTTGGGAGAATCAAAATAGAATATCCTCTGCACGTTCCCGTCTTTCAAGGTGGCGGACAGCATCTTGCTCTGAACTTTGTTGGCGGTGGCAATCCGGCCGTTTTCTTCCAGATAGAAAAGCGCCACCGCATCGCCCAGGGCGTCGAATCTCTTGAGGGCAGAAGTGGTGTCGAAATAAGCCATTACCTCGGCACTCTTAATCTGGTCGAACAGCAAAGAGTCTTCCTGAGTGATGATATATGCGTTGGACATCAGGTTTGCCTTCTCCATCCTGCTGTTCCGAATCTGTACATAAACGCTGTCCGAGGTGTACTGGCGGTTTATGTCGTTCCAGACGTAAGGGTCGCCGTAAAGACGCACCAGGGAATCCAGGTCTGTGAATTCCAGGGAATCGCAGAGCACCTGCAGGTCGGAACGGAACAGACGCACCTTGCCGGAGGCGTACATGAAGCCAACCTTGCTGGAATCTACCGGTGCCAGTGCCAGCGAATCCTGCGGCGCAGCGGTTAGGCTGTCGGCAGGGGCAGTTGCTTCTCCCTGCTGCGGAGCCTCTTCTTCAGGATTAGGATTCTTGTCTCCCGGGCCCTTCCGCCCGCCTTCCGGCAACTGTTCCAGCCCCCTGTCCTTCCCGGGCATAGACTTGCTGTAACCGTGCTCCCGGGCTTCCTTTTCTTCAGCAGCCTTGGCGGCAGCCTCAGCGGCGGCTTGCGCGGCCTTTTCCCGGTATTCCTTGACGGGATCCACATTCATCCCGCTCAGGCGGCTTTCGGCCTTCTTGCCGATGTATTCGGGGATTTTATCCTTGTTGATTGTGCTGTAGACTATCTTGTCGGCGCCCATATAGGCGGTGTCGCGCTGGCCGGAATCGTCGGAAATCAGGGCAATGGCGGCATTTTTGCGCAGGGTGACGGTGGAAATGGTGTCCTGATAGAGCATCCAGTCCCCCATCGTGATAACGTTGCGAACGCTGTCCCTGATCTGGATATTGCCCTGAAGCAGAATCTCATCGGTTGCCTGGAAGACATACATGGAATCTGCCCAGAGCTCCCTTTCTGGATTCATGCCATGAACGAACTTGGTAAAGAAGAAAGTGCCTTCGTCGCGCTGATACCAGCCACTGCGTGACGAAAGCATATTGTCTCCTCGCCAGAAGTCTATCGGAGTTATGAAATCGGCCTTCTCCAAATCTGAATAATAGACCAGATATGCGGTTTTGACGAAAACCGAATCCGTGAACATCTCTACGTCGCGGGAGAAGGTGAAAATCTTGCTCTTGGAATCGTAAGTTCCGTCTATACTTTCAATTATCTGCCCGTCTGCATCGCGCATGGACGCGCCCTCGCTGAACACGGCAAGGCTGTCCCGGGTGTCGTAATTCAGGTGTTGGGTGCGCAGGATGTTCTTTTTCTTGTTTTCCAGCTGCACCAGGACTCCGGAGAAAATTGCCAGGTTGTCGTCTATCAGATAATCCAGCTTCTCGCTGGTAAGCCTGGTATCTCCCTGAGTGACCTTCACGTGGCCGCGCGCAGTGATGGTCTTTCCGTCTACGTTCCAGACGGCAGTGTCGCTTACCAGATAGGTGCCGTTATGCAGGAAGGTAGCGTTCAGAGCCTTGCGGTGCTGCTGTCCGTAGAGTTCGAACTGCTCGAGGGAGGTTGCCTTGATGAGGCGCACGATATCCTGCCCGTCGTCTGCCTTGCCGGTCTTTTTTTCTTTCCGGGCAGACAGGAAGACGGCAGGTACCAGCAGCAGAACTGCCAGCAACAGAAAAGTCAGTCTTGTCTGAACTTTGTCGCCCATCCCTCTCTGGAAAATCCACAGTCTTTAAATACCGGGTCTATAACAATATGGGTCTCTTTTATCTTCCTGTCCAGGAAGTGGTCTATCTCCTCTACCTGCTTCATGCGCTTGACCAGCTCCAGCAGCTCTGTGTAATCCTTTTCGAAGCCGGCGGTATGTGCGGGAATAATCTTATCCAGGCGTATAATCTTGTAAACCAGATTTCCGTCCCGGCCTTCATTGTCCAGGGATTCTACGGGTGCGGATATCTGCCCCTCCTCGAGCCCACGCACAGCATTGTAATCCTGAGGCTTCAGCTGGTCTATCTCGAAGTATGCCGATCCGGTGTTGGGGTCTGCCATCTGCCCTCCGTTGGTACGGGTGGCGGGATCTTCGGAATAGAAGGCTGCGGCAAGCGAGAAGGATATCTTTGCGGAATCGATCTGCGTTTTCAGGCTGTCCAGGGTTTTGAACGCCTTTTCACGGTCTTCAGTGGTGTACTGCGGCTTCATAAGGATGTGGCGGGCATTGAACATGTCGCCTTTTTTCTCCAGTACTTCAATGATATGGAAGCCGTCCGGAGTCTCCACTATCTGGGAAATCACCCCCGGTTTGAGGGACATTGCGGCATCTGAGAACGAGGGCCAGAATATCGATTTGGAGGCCATTCCAAGCTCTCCTCCCTTGCGGGCGCTGCCGGTATCTTCGGAATACAGCCTGGCGAGGGTGGAGAATTTCTCCCCGTTGATGATACGTTCGCGCAGGGAGAGCAGTTTTTCCTTGACCGCCATATTGGCCGCCTCCCTGTCCGGATAGATGCAAATCTGGCTCAGTTTGTATTTGATTGGCACTACCGGCAAAGAAGACACGTCTGCCGTATCCAGGAACTGCTTCACGTCGTATGGCGTGAGATCCGGCATGGAATTCATTATCTGCTGCTGCTCCTGCTGGGTAAGGGAGTTCTCTTCCAACTGTTTGCGCCACTCCTGACGCAGTTTATACATGGGTTTGCCGAAGTAGTTCTCTACTGCCTCGTCTCCGCCGAGGGCGGTGCGCGTCTGGTCCATCCTCTGATTGAGCATAGCCTCCACGTTCTCCATATTCACCGCCAGCGAATCCAGGCGGGACTGCATAAGGAAGAGCTTGGTTTCCATAAACTGCTCCAGCAGATCGCAGCGCATATTCTTATCCGACCCCCTGCCCTGGGCACGGGCCACCTGAATCTCCGATTCTATGTCTGACAGGGTGATGAGTTCATTGCCGATAACCGCCGCCACACGGTCTACAAGGCCGTGGGAATACTTCTGGGCGCCGGAAGGCAACGTGCCGAGAGCAATCGCCACCGTTATCGCAAGCACAAAATGTCCGAAATTCCTCATAATATGCAAAAATAACACTTTTTTCGAAAAAGAGACTGACGTCAAGTCTACAGACTTTCCGTCAGCCTCTTTCCGGAGTGCAGGACAGCAAAGGTCTTATTCAGCCTCTGCCTTCTTTGCAGCAGTCTTTTTGGCAGCAGGTTTCTTTGCAGCGGGCTTTTCAGCTGCCGCATCCTCTGCTTCCGCCTTCTTGGCCGCTGGTTTCTTGGCTGCAGGCTTCTTTGCCGCCGGTTTCTTCTCGGCAGGCTTCTTCTCTTCGGAAGACTTTGCGATAACCTCGCTCAACTTGCTGTAAAGACCATCAGTCTTGTCCATGATCTCCTTGCACAAGGCATTGTAGTACGCCTTCTTGGGGCCCTCGATCTTGGCATTGACCTTATCCCTGAGCTCATTGAACAGGTCTACCGCCTCTTCCATAACAAGTGCGATATCTTCTTCGGAAACGTTCTCGTTTACGGAAGCAACTACTGAGCAGTCCTCAATGAACGCACCGATTTCAACCTCGATGCCTTTCTTAATGTCGCGTAAGTTCATATCGTTCTAAATTGTTTTGACTGCAAAGATACAAAAAAAATTAAAACCAGTCCATTCCCGGCTTATTGCCCGGTGCGGATGAACTGAAGGGCCAGGCCCAGCAAAAGAATCTTGATTTTCATTGTATTGAAATTGACTTTTGCAAATATACCATAAATAACAACAAAAAAACCGCCGCTGTGTATAGCGTCGGAGGCATATAGTGAGTTTAAGAAATTTCAGAGTAGCGAGAGTGGGTCACCTGCCCGCACACACCACCATCTCTATATCCCTATCAAAAACACCACTACAGTCACCTGTAGTTCGATCTTACCCAGTTTCAAATCTGCGACCTATAGGACCAGTATTTCAATTGGTCGCATATATGTGCAACCAAGCACGAATATAGGCGTTATAGATCGCACTCGCAAGAGTCCCCAGAGAATAATCTTGATGGATAGATTCTGGAATGGAACAATTGTTCGAATAATTTGAAAAATATTTAGCCGTGAACGATATTTTTAGTATCTTCGCGGCTGGATATTTTATTGCTTATGAAATCACTAATCATCGCAAGGGAAAGAGAGCAGGCGACACTCAAAAGGCTTTTAGAGGAGCCTACAGCACAGTTTTTAGCCGTTTATGGCAGGCGTCGCATAGGAAAAACGTTTCTTATTCGGGAGTACTTTGACGACAATT
>JAGAAU010000077.1 GCA_017615135.1 Bacteroidales bacterium
GGGAATTATCCGCCCGCAGGAACTGGAAGATTTTACAGGGCAGACAGAGACCGTTTCTAACCTTAATATATACATCCAGGCGGCCAAGATGCGTGGTGAGGCTTTGGACCATACCCTTTTTCACGGGCCTCCCGGGCTTGGAAAAACCACCCTTGCGCATATTATAGCCAATGAGATGGGGGTGAATATGAAAATCACCTCAGGTCCGGTACTGGACCGTCCGGGCGATCTGGCCGGGCTGCTTACTTCCCTGGAAACCGGCGATGTGCTCTTTATCGACGAAATCCACCGTCTGTCCCCCGAAGTTGAGGAATACCTTTATTCCGCGATGGAGGATTATGTGATAGATATAATGATAGACAAAGGCCCGGGAGCCAGATCTGTGCGCATATCGCTCAATCCTTTCACCCTCGTTGGGGCTACTACCAGAAGCGGCCTCCTTACCGCTCCCCTCAGGGAAAGGTTTGGTATTACCTGTGCACTTGAGTATTACGACAGTTCCGATCTGGTGAAGATTATCCGCCGCAGCGCCGGCATCCTTAAGGTTGATATAGACGATAAGGCCGCAGAGGAGATAGCCCTTCGCAGCCGCGGAACTCCGCGAATTGCCAATGCTCTGCTCAAGAGAGTCCGGGATTTTGCGCAGGTAAAGGGAGACGGCACAGTAAAACTGGATATTACTAGATATGCCCTGGATAAACTGAAGATAGATACCCGCGGACTGGATTCAGTAGATAATAAGATACTCCGTACCATTATAACCACCTTTAAGGGAGGACCGGTTGGAGCCGGAACCATAGCTACTGCGATAGGTGAAGATCAGGGAACTCTCGAGGAGGTGTATGAACCTTTCCTGATTAAGGAAGGTTTTATAGTGCGTACCCAGCGCGGCCGGGTAGCCACTGAACTAGCATACAGGCATCTTGGGTTAGAAGAATTCCTGACACCTGAAAAATCGGCCCAGGACGGCAGTTTATTTTGAAAACTTCCGTAAAATCGTTAAAATTGCAAGATAGTTGCCCGAAACAATAAAGTATAAATATTATATGTCGGAAAAATTAAATTCTAAAATCCCCGGTGGTCCGCTGAATGAGAAGTGGACAAAGCGTAAATCCGAAATACACCTGGTGAGTCCCAACAATAAGCGTAAACTTGAAATTATTGTTGTAGGTACCGGACTCGGTGGAGCCTCCGCGGCAGCTTCTCTCGGAGAACTCGGATATAATGTTAAGATATTCTGTATCAGCGATTCTCCCCGCCGTGCGCACTCTATCGCCGCCCAGGGAGGAATTAACGCCGCAAAGAATTATCAGAACGACAACGATTCAGTTTACAGGCTTTTCTACGACACTATCAAAGGTGGAGATTATCGCAGCCGTGAAGCTAATGTTTACCGTCTTGCTGAGGTAAGTGCTTCTATTATAGATCAGTGCGTAGCACAGGGAATTCCTTTTGCCCGTGAATATGGCGGATATCTTGCAAACCGTTCGTTCGGAGGTGTGCAGGTGAGCCGTACTTTCTATGCCCGCGGCCAAACCGGTCAGCAGCTTCTGCTCGGTGCGTATGCATCTCTGAATAAGGAAATTGCGGCAGGAACTGTAACTGCGTATCCCCGCCATGAAATGCTCGACCTTGTTATAGTGAACGGTCAGGCTAAGGGTATTATCGCCCGCAATCTTGTAACCGGGCAGCTCGAGCGCTTCGGAGCCCATGCGGTAGTTATTGCCACCGGCGGTTATGGAAATACTTATTTCCTCTCCACCAATGCAATGAACAGCAACGGATCGGCCGCGCTGCAGTGCTATAAGAAGGGTGCATTTTTCGCCAACCCCTGCTTTGCGCAGATTCACCCCACCTGTATCCCTGTTCATGGAGACCAGCAGTGTAAACTTACGCTTATGTCCGAGTCTCTGCGAAACGATGGCCGCATCTGGGTACCTAAGAAACTTGAGGATGTTGAAAAACTCCGCAATCATACCATTAAAGCATCCCAGATACCGGAAGAAGACCGCGATTATTATCTGGAGCGCAGGTATCCTGCATTCGGAAACCTCGTTCCGCGCGATGTAGCTTCCCGTGCCGCCAAGGAAAGGTGCGATGCCGGATTCGGCGTTAATGAGACCGGTAAGGCAGTCTTCCTTGATTTCTCCGATGCAATCAAGCGTCTCGGCCATCAGAGGGTAGCGGAACGTTACGGTAACCTCTTTGAAATGTATGAAAAGATTACCGCATCTTCCCCCTGGGAGGAGCCTATGATGATTTACCCTGCCATCCATTACACAATGGGAGGTATTTGGGTAGATTACGACCTCCAGACCACTATTCCCGGCCTGTATGCTATTGGTGAAGCCAACTTCTCCGACCATGGTGGAAACCGTCTTGGAGCATCCGCCCTCATGCAGGGACTTGCCGACGGATATTTCATCCTGCCCGTTACAATCGGCGATTATCTTTCAAAGAAGTTCGCGGAGCCTAAGACCGACACTGACAGTCCGGAATTCATCGAGGCTGAGCGTGCAGTTCAGGCAAGGATAGACAAACTCTTCTCTATAAACGGCACTGAAACCGTAGATTCCATACATAAGCAGCTCGGCCACATCATGTGGGAGTATGTTGGTATGGCAAGGGAGAAGGAAGGACTTAAGAAAGCCATAGAAGAAATTAAGGCGCTTAAGGAAAAATTCTATACTTCCGTATGTGTTCCCGGCAGCCAGTTCGAGTTCAATCAGGAATTGG
This sequence comes from Bacteroidales bacterium, assembly GCA_017615135.1. GTDB lineage: Bacteria > Bacteroidota > Bacteroidia > Bacteroidales > UBA932 > Cryptobacteroides. The sequence continues at coordinate 2,737 of JAGAAU010000077.1, forward strand.
AAAAGGCCCTGCGTCTTGAAGATTTCTTTGAAATTGGCGAACTTATGGCCCGCGATGCCCTGAACAGGGAGGAATCCTGCGGCGGTCATTTCCGTGTAGAGAGCCAGACTGAAGAGGGAGAAGCCAAGCGCGACGATAAGAACTTTATGTACGTTGCAGCCTGGGAGTATAAGGGAGAAGGAAAGGAGCCTGAACTCCACAAGGAACCCCTCAAGTATGAATTCATTGAAGTTAAGACCAGAAATTACAAAGAATAAGAGCAATAGGTA
>JAGAAU010000009.1 GCA_017615135.1 Bacteroidales bacterium
ACCGGTAACGGGATGATAGAACACGCGCTGATAATAATTGGTATTTCCGCTGGTAGCGACTCCGCCGCCGCCACCGCCGCCTTTGCCGCTGCCGTCTCCACGGGTACCGTCATTGCCGTCTATATGCCCTTTCCCGCTGATGGAATAGGATGCAGAGAGGCTGGCGCTTACCAGACGCATAAGCCCCTGGCCCTCCATGACTGCCGGCCTGTTGATCTTGCGACCTCCGGGGCCTATGGCGTAAGGGTCGAAACTGGCGCTGCCCTGAAGGCTGACGGCGTTGAAGAGGGTAGTTGAGATATTCATGGAAAGGTTACTCCAGCGCAGAGAGTCTGCCAGGAAGTTGCAGGAAGTGGCAAAATTCAGCTGATCTATGAGTTTGACCTTCTTGGTGCCCGCTCCGGTAGTGTCGGCATAGTCCCGGACTTTAGCTTCGAAGTTGTTGCCCACCGATATGCTCAACGAGCCGCTCTGGCCCTTGCCTGGTGCGGAGAATATCTGCCCCTCATAGCGGTTGTATTCGAACACCTGCTTCTGGCCGTAAATATCCGTATACTCGAGGGTTCGGTAACCGTTCATGGGAATACCCTTCTCCGGGCTGTAGTTGAACGATACTGAGGGGGAGATTATGTGCCTGATGGCCTGTATGCGGCGGCCCTTGCCGAAATTGAAGGTGCCGTAGATGCGGGTGTTGGCGGAAATACCTGCTGAATAGGTCTGGGTAACACCGAAGTCGCCGAACATGCCGCTGTCCTTCTTTTCGCGCTCATTGGTGTCCGGGTTATACACGTACTCCACAGAACGGAAGAACCAGTTCATGCCATAACTCACTGAAGGAGAGAAGTTAAGGTACTTGAGTAGCGTAAAGCTGGGCAGGCCTATCTGGAAGTTGTGCTGCATTCCGTTCTGGAACTTGTCGAAGAAGCCCGGATTTTTAATCTCGCTGGCTTTGAAGTTGATTTTGTTTTGGATGGAAGTATTGTAACCGAACGATATCTTTTCATAGAACCGTTCCTTGCCTACCCGGTTCTTGCGCTTGAAGGGATAGAAGGTGGTGATTCCGAACGATATATTAGGTACGGTGAGCACATAGGAACTGTCCCTGGAGTTCTGTGAGTGCAGGGCGTTCACGGACAGGTTGAATTTGCCGTTCCAGTTGCGGCTGTAAGAGATTGAGGAGGAGGTCTGACTCTGGAGGGCTTCTTCTACCGAGTGCGAATTGTAGCGGCTGTTGGACGGGGTGGAGAAGTTCACGGACGCGCTGAAACTCGAACCGGGATGGGCTTTTGAGTCCTGCTGGTGAGACCATTTGACGCCGAAGTTGCTCTGTTCGCTGTAATCCGGCGTTCCCTTCTCTCCGGTGCGGTCTACGGAATAGTTTATGCCGATATTGCCGGTGAACTTATATTTAAGAAGGTAGCGCGAGTTGACGTCGATGGCCCACGAGCCAAGTGAATACACACTACCGGTAACAGAGAGGTCCATATAGTCTCCAAACACGAAGTACATGCCGGCGTCGCGCATATAGAACCCTCGCGCGGTCTCCTCGCCGAAGGTGGGCATAAGCAAACCGGTGGCTCTCTTTGGTCGCTTGGGGATAAAACCGAAGGGGAGTCCGATGAAAGGTAGGTTCACATCTTCCACAACCAGATTGGCAGGCCCGAAAACAGTCTTCTGGGATGGTTTGGTGAGCACCTTTGCAGACGACAGCTTAAGGTAGTAATGCGGCTCTTCGTTATCGCAGACGGTGTATTTGCCCTTTGTCATGTTAAAGGAGTTGTCCGGCATCATCTTAACGTTCCGTCCGTGCAGGATAGCGTCGTCTTCGGTTGTAACCACGTTGGTAATCCTGGCCTTCCGGGTGTTGAAGTTGTATCGGACCTCCTCTATATTATAGGTCTTGCCCGCCTGCGTGAGTACCGGTCGCCCCTTCCATTCGCCGGCCAGCGAGTCGTAAACTCCGCAGGCATAAACCACTCCCGTATTCATATTGTATTCCATGAACTCGGAAGTAATGGACATGTCCTGATACTTTACGGAAACGTCGCCGAAGTATAGAATCTTTCGCTGTCCGTCCTCGAAAATCTCCACGATTGAATCCCTGGCCGACGAGAAAGCAGGCCTCTCAAGGGAGCTCTTGGAAAGCATCTCTACCGAGTCTGCCCGGTGGAGAGAGTCTGCCCGATGGAGGGAATCTCTTCTTGCAAGTGTAGCAGAATCAGGCAGTTCGGGCACTTTTGGAAGTATTCGCGGACCGAATACCCTGCCTTTCCTCGACTGCGCGTCCACGTGGACGGATGCGAGGAGGAAGAGCAAAAATGCCGTTGCCAAATATCCTATTACCTTTCGAGAAAGCAAGATTTTTACTATATTTGTAACCTACAAAGATAATTGTTTATTCTGAAACGAGCAATTTGCATATTCCTGGCAATCCTGATGCCGCTTATGGCGCACTCCGAAGGTCTGCACTTCAAAACCGTTGTGCTTGACGCAGGACACGGCGGCAAAGACTTCGGGGCCTCTTCCGCAGACAAACGAACCCATGAGAAGAACATTAACCTGGATGTTGCGCTAAGACTCAAAAAACTGATTAACGAGGCTGCACCCGACGTCAAGGTGGTTATGACCCGCAGCACAGATGTATTCGTGCCGCTAGCAGACCGTGCTGAAATTGCAAACAAGGCAAATGCGAACCTTTTCATATCCATTCACGTGAATTCATATTTCAGAACCGCGCCTCACGGCAGTTCTGTGCATGTGCTGGGGCAGTCTTCTCGTCAGGACAGGGACTTGTTCGCATTCAACCAGGAAATTTGCCGCAGGGAGAATTCGGTGATTTATCTTGAAAACGACTATACCACCCGATACGAGGGTTTTGACCCATCGGATGAAGAATCCCTGATATTTATGACACTTATGCAGAGCGCTTATCTTGAACAGAGCATCCGCTTTGCAGAAATTGTAGATAAGAACATGAAGGCTACCGGCCCTTTCAGCTTCAGCAGGGGGCTCTCTCAGGATCCATTTTTCGTTCTGTGGAAGACAGCGATGCCTGCGGTTCTGGTAGAGCTCGGATTTCTCAGCAATGCGGCGGACCTTGCAGTGTTACGAGACGGTTCAAATCTTGAAAAAATCGCAAAAAGCCTTCTTTCCGCCTTCCTTGAATACAA
>JAGAAU010000078.1 GCA_017615135.1 Bacteroidales bacterium
GAGCATTCCTGTCTTTACGTCGTCCGGACGCTTGAATTCTTCGTTGCAGGAACACAGGGTCGCGAGCATTGCAGCTGCGAGGGCGATTTTAAGTGCTTTCATCAGTTAAGTTCCTCCTCTATGCTGATAGTTTCTGTCTGGTCGTTGAAGCTGATTGTGAAGGAGCTGCCTTCCACGTTGTTGACCTCGGTGGAAACGGTGTAGAGGGTGCCGCTCTCCAGGCCAGTGAATTCTTTGCTGAAGTTCACGTTCTTGCCGGCCGTGGTAACGAAAGTGCCCTCCAGGGTGAACTTGAAGGCGTCTATGAAGATGCCCTTGTTCTCAGGCAGCTGGAAACTGTTGCCCAGACCGGTGGAGATGTTGAAAGACCAGCTGCTGAACACCTTTTTGAAGTACTCTCCGGTGGTAACCTTTACGATACAGTTGGAAAGCGTGGGCTCGATGCTTACATTCCGGCTTTCGTAGGCAATCACAACGAACTCCTTCAGGCCTTCGAAGCAGGGCTTGTCGAAGCCTTCCTCGTCCGGGTCGCCGTAAGTGGCCTTGATTTCATACTCGCCTGCGGCGAATTTGGCAGTGGGGTCCCAGGCTGAAAATTTTCCGCTCCAGGCAACCGCCCCTGCATAGTTGGTCAGGGTGATGTCGAAATCGGCGGCTGCCGGAAGGGTGGTGTAGTCTCCTACATTCCCTTTGGATACTTCCATTACGAAGTCGGCGGGGCGCAGGTCCAGGGAAATGCTCCCTTCTCCTTCCTGGAGACGGTTGCATCCGCAGGCTGCAGCAAGTGCCGCCGTAATGGCAATCAGTGTTTTTTTCATGGTTCTATGGTTACTTTAATATTGTCTAAGTACAGCCAGTTGGTGGTGTTGTGCGCTCCGCCGTTCTTTTCCGGTTCGGTGCGCCAGCTGATTCTGATAGTGGTGTATGCGGGAACGTCGTTCAGGATACACTCCCTGTCGTACGGGGTGCTGTCCCAGGATCCGGTCTTGTCCAGCATGTAGAAACTGTTGTCTCCTCCGGCGTATGTGCCTTCGGTGGAGTTGCTCATAAACCCTTCTGTAGAAGTGATATAGCCTACGTTGCAGGTTTGGCCGTAGTCTCCGGTAGAGATAACGTAGCCGAAGAGCTTTGCAACGCTGTATTCGTTGTTTCCGCCGTAATCGAAGTAAACCTTCAGCCGGGCGCTCTTTTTCAGGGTTCCGGTAAGTGGCGCGGAATCTACGCGGGCGTCGTAATTCGCGGAAGTCTCTCTGCGGCAGGCAATCCTTATGCACTTGCCGGCAGATGCCCCGATCCTGGCCCCGGTCCAGCCGTTAAGGAAGCTGTAGGGATCTTTGGCGCCGGTGTTGAAGGTGGCGTATTCGTCGTCTGAAGAGAATGAACCCACGCTGCTGAAGTCTTCGAAGAGCAGCGGCGGTACGTCCAGGGTAAGGGTTGCGGAGAGTTTTCCGGCCAGCGAGGGAATATTTACCGTCTGAGTTGTCTGTACGTGCTCTGAATCGAAGGTTACGTTTATGCTCTTTCCACTGAGTGTGCGGAAGGCCTCCTCGTTCTCGTATTCAATTTCCAGAATGCTGTTTTCCGCTATGTTCTGCCCGTTATTCCAGATGTAGACATTGCCTGTGTTATCTCCCCATTTGCAGCCGGATGGAGCGCTTAGAGTAATGCTCTGAATTGGCTCGCCCAGCGGGTTGCTGTTGAGTTTTACATATACCTTGCAGCGGTTTAGCAGCACCTGGGGGAGTATACGCACGGCAGTGGTGTGACCTGCCTGCATGGACCGGCCCTGCAGGGAGATATTTGCGATTGTAGCAAACTTCGTTTCGGTGTAAATCTTGCCGATTATCTCGTCTGCGCTGCTCCAGTTTCGGGGAAAAACAGTGGCGAATGCATATTTGCGGTCAGTACCTTCGCTCCGGGCGAGAGGAATAGTAGGTTCGATGCTAAGGTTATAACTTCCGTTGCTCAGGCTGGGAGCCGAACTACCGTCCGAGAGGTCCTTCCCGAAGACTCCGACAACCTGTTGCGGGAAGGAGAGTTTTATGCGCTGAATGCCCTCTCCGCCGAGGATATTGGAAGGGTCGTCTAGCCAGAATTTCAGCATGTGGAGCTGTTGCTCCATCCTGAGAGCAACTGCCTCACCTTCAGGTGTTTCGTCGATGCTGCGAAGGCCTGCTCCAGACTGTGCGCCGGAGATCATTATGCCCTGTCCGCTGCCGTCCTGAGTCTTGGGGATGTTGAATTTTGCTACCGGCCAGTTGGTTGCAGCCGGCAGGGGAGAAGTGGCGTAGTAGGTGTACGGACCATCCCCCATCGGAGAGTCCAAATCTGTGGTGAAGAAGGCTCTTGCGCCGCTGACTCCGTAGATGCGGAAATCCCTGGCTTCAAGCTCCAATTCTCCGGAATTCTTGACTGCCCAGAGAGCCAGATGATCCGTGTCTGACCAGAGGACGCTCCGGCCGTCGCTTCCGATTACGGTCTTGCTTTCGGCTATGGAAAGGTCGCTGCCTGCACCGGTGGCGCAGAGAACTACACTGTGTTTTGTATTATCTGTTATGGTTTTTCCGGCGGGCAGGTCTGCAGGTTCAATCCTGCTGCAGGAGAGGACGAGTATATATATCAGAATGACTGTCAGTACTTTGCCTGACGTCGCTTGCACGAAGTTCCCGATTCTTGTTAGGTTGCCGGTCATTCCGATATCACTCATTCCTACAAAGATGCGAAGAAAAAGCCAATTTTCCAAATGCGCGCGCGTAACGCGCGTGCGCGCGAGGAATTTCAGTACAAGTACCGCCAATACTAAAGACGGAAGTACCATTTATAATCTTTCAGTTACAATTGGCATAAGCAGAGATTTGCTTGATGATCCAAACAATCTCTACAACCCTTCATGGAGCTATCAATATGACAGTGGTGCCGAAACAAGTTTCAGCTTCGACGACAGCAACTCCACTACTTATACTTACGGCACCAATGGCAATATGGCCAACCAGGCATGGGACTCATATACATGGGACGCAAAGTGCACCTTTGACGGTAAAACAGTAAACGCAGTTACTCGTACATTGCATGTTACCGGTCTGCCGTGGAGTGACACAGCGCCAGGCACTCATAGCTCCTTCTGGACTTTGGGGTCAAGTTGTTCTGTTGAGGGGAATTATATAAAAATGGGATATTCGGGAGGAACTGGCACATTAGAGTCCCAACGCACCGTGACATCCAACTCTTTCTATTGCCCTGCAGATATTAACGTCGCTTTCTCCACAACAGTTGATATTAGATCTAAC
>JAGAAU010000079.1 GCA_017615135.1 Bacteroidales bacterium
GGTCTCGTCCAGCAGTTCGGTAGCAGGTTCAAGGACTGCATTCACTACAGACCTTCCGGCAACCGTCACCTCAACAGTCTTGTAACCGATGGAGGTGAACACAAGTACTCCGTCAGCGGGAACCTGAATGGAATACTTACCATCAGCGTTGGTGCTCGTGCCGGTAGACGTCCCTTTAATCTGAAGTGCTGCAAAAGGCACGGGGGTCCCGTTGGAAGCGTCGGTCACTGTACCGGTCACAGTCTTGTTCTGTGCCATTGCCAGCGACGTTGCCGCAAAGACCATCAACGCTGCGAAAAATAGCTTGATTTTTCTCATGGGTTGAATTTTAGTTAAACATATAATATAATAAGTATATTTCTTCTTTTTCCAGCCAGCTCTTTCTCCCGTTTCAGGAGCCAGTTCCGACAAAGTAGAAATTCGGCGCAATATCGGAACAATTTTTTATAATTCCAAATTCTAATTAGGCAAGAACTGCCAAAGAGTGCCGCCAAAAGCGGTTTTTGTCTATCAAATGCCTATATATTAAGATTTTTTACTTTGCTTTATTAATTTAAAACAAAACTTTTCTTAAAATTCTTAAGCGAACCTACATTTTTACCTTACAAAAGTCTGAATTCAAGTATTTTGCAGCCTGTATTTTTTTACTACCTTTGCCTCCTCAATAGTAAATTATGAGAAAGAGAATACTGTTTTTTGTCGCTTTTGCCGCTCTTTCAACCGCTTGCGGCATCACTCCGGAAGTTGAACCGGGAAATGAAAGCGACGCCTTGGTAGAGACCGTCAGCATCAGCGGGGAGAACATCCCGGAATCCGCACGTGTTGCCGGTAAAGTGAATGTCGAAGTGAGCGAAAGCCTTGCCGAAGAACTCGAAAGCCTTACGGGAGAAGATGGATACGTGAACTTTACCGTATCCAAAAGCTTGACCGCAATTCCCGCCGAAATGGGCATCAGGAGCATGCGCAGGGTATTCCCGCGCGGAACCACCGACGCCTGGGAAAAACTCGCAAGGGAGTATGGCATGCATCGCTGGTATGCCCTGGAATACGACGAGAGCTTCCCCGTAGCAGGTACCTGCAGCGGCATTTCCGCCATCCCCGGAATCAAAAAGATCGAATTCATCCCCTCCATCGAGATTGTCGGCAATCCTAAGATAGTGGAGTATGCGGCAGAGGATCCGATACGCAGCGCCACTACCGGCAAAACCTTCTTCAACGACCCCCGCTACCAGCAGCAGTGGTACATCTACAACGACGGTACCGCATCTTCGTCGGTCAGCGGCTGCGACATGAATGTGGTGCCGGTATGGAGCAGGCTCACCACCGGATCGCCGGACGTCATAGTCTGCGTGGTTGACGGCGGCATAGACTTCACCCACGAAGACATCGCCGCCAATATGTGGATAAACGACACTGACACTGAAGAATACCTCCGTTACGGACAGAACTTCGTAAGCCCTTACAAGCAGGTGTCTGCCGACGATCACGGAACCCACGTGGGCGGAACTATCGGCGCTGTGAGCAACAACGGCAAGGGCATCGCAGGTATTGCGGGAGGCAACTCCTCAAGGGGGGTAAAGGGCGTGAAGCTCATGAGCTGCCAGATTTTCGAAGGGAAAAACAGCGCCAGCGGCGAGGGTGCAATGTACTGGAGCGTCCAGAAAGGCGCCGTTATATCCCAGAACAGCTGGAGCTATACCAGCGCAACCTCCCTGCCCGAGACCATGCGCCTGGCAATAGACTTTTTCATAGACAACGCCGGAATAGACCCTGAAACCAAACAGCAGACAGGCCCCATGAAGGGCGGACTCGTACTGTTCGCCGCAGGTAACGAAAACCGCAACTGGGGATGGCCCGCCCAATACGAAAGGGTGGTTGCCGTAAGTTCCGTAGCGGCAGACTACCGCAAGGCTTACTATTCCAACTATGGAGACTGGATTGACGTTGCCGCCACCGGCGGAGACTATAAAAAGGGCTGTCAGATTATGTCTACCGTGCCCGGCAACAAGTACGCCTATATGCAGGGCACGTCCATGGCCTGCCCCTGCGCATCCGGCGTAGCGGCCCTTATCCTCTCTTATTTCAAAGGACAGGGATTCACGGCCGACCAGCTTCGCCAGAAACTGGAAGCGGGCGCTACGGACATCAGCGCATTCAACCGCGGATTTAATATGGGCAACCTGGTAAACGCCTACAAATCAATAATCGGCGAAGGCGGCGTGGCTCCGAACACCCCCGGGCAAATAACCGCCAGCACCAATTCCAACAACGTTTCATTCAGCATCACCGTTCCCCGCGATCCGGATGAAGGGGCCGCGGCATACATCAGGATATACTACAGCAAGACCGACTTCACTTCCACTTCGGGCCTGATGTTCGCCAACTTCGACACTGAGGGCCTTGCCGCCGGCAGCACCTTCTCCGGCAGCATCTCCGGGCTGGATTTCGAAAGCGAATACTGGCTTGGAGCCGTCGCCATCGACCTCGGAGGCAACGCTTCACAGCTCGGTCCAAAGACTCAGGTTTACACAGGCAGCAATGCAGCACCCGTGCTCACCCCCATAGGGAGCACCTCACTTGAGTTGAAAGCCGGCGCGGTAGGAAAATTCAACTTCAGTGCGTTCGACCCCGACGGACACTACTACAACATCTCCCTGGAAGACAGTTCCAAGCAGGAAGACGGCAGTTGCGCAGCCAGCGTGGACACTACGGACCGGGCGAACCTGAAGATTCTCATTTACGCCAAGCTCGCGGAACCCGGCAACTACAGCGGCACCCTTACCATTACGGACATTTACGGGCTGTCCGCCTCTGCCGGATACAGTTACAAAGTGCTTCCGAACAATCCTCCTTACGTAAAGGAGCAGCTGGCAAGCACCGTGTTCACCTCCAAGACCAAAGGCAGCGCCACTTATAAACTGACGGACTACTTCGGAGATCCGGATGAAGAGGATTTGACCTACACTGCGGAGTCTTCTGTACCGGAAATCTGCACCTGCACCATAGATGCGCTCCGCAAAACCCTGACCGTCACCGCCACGGACTATGGTTATTCCGATATTACCGTAACGGCCTTCGATGCGCGCAGGGCCTCGGCCCAGCAGAGTTTCAGGCTGCTCGTAAAAGATGGAAGTTCTGAACTGGACATCTACCCCAATCCTGTCGTCGACTACCTTTATGTACGCACCGGGACCATAGATCCGGACGGACATATCAAGATAATCGGCACAACGGGATATACCATTTACAACGAGGCGTGCGAGCTCTCCCCCTTCAATCCTGTCCAGATTGACCTGCAGGGCTTCCCCGCCGGAACGTATACCGCGATAGTAACCTATAAGGGCAGTGAGATCAAGAAAACAGTGGTGAAGTTATGAAAGCGATCA
>JAGAAU010000080.1 GCA_017615135.1 Bacteroidales bacterium
ATGGGATAGCGGCCGGGGTGACCCACATCACCCATTACCGACACTCCAAGATTCATGTACTTTACGGTAACTACGGGATCCTTCACAAGGTTCCGGCTTACAAGTTCGTCTTTGATGAGATCTTCAACCTCTTCACGCGAGCGTCCCAGGAGATTGAGCTTGCCAATCACCGGGAAATCGACGTTGCCGTCGACATCAAGAACATATCCGCTGATACCCTGAGGCATGTTAGAAGTATTACCTGTCATGTCTCCAAGCCTCTGAGAGGTGTAAGGGAGATTGAAAAGATTGGTCAATGCAGGTTCTTTACAGTTTACTATGATAGAAACCTCATCGCCAGGGCGAAATCTAATGGCAAGATCCGTGACCTTGACAGGAGTGTATCCCTCCTCCTTAGTGTCCTGGAAATATGCGACCTTCTTGGGAGCCGCACAAGAAAAGACAGTCAGCAGCACAAATGCTGAAACAAACAACTTAATCAGATTTTTCATATTTTTTTATTGTTTAATATCCTGTAAATAAAGTGCCAGACCTTAAAGAAAGGCAGTCAGAGGGCTTCCGATGGGTACTGTGGAAGGAACCGCAGACTCCTGATGATTCTGGTAAAGAAATTATATGCAGAAGATGCGTTGGCATCCCCTTTTATACGCGAATCCGAATTGCCGAAGTTTCCGGACCTCATAACCTCTGATAAGAGGAACCGTCCCCTCTTCCCGTCCGGAGCACACAACATCTTTTCCTCCGGCAGATGGAAACATTCGCCAAGCAGATACATAACCGCAGCCGCAAACTTATCGAGCCGGAAGCTACGGAGCATTACCATGGTCTCCTCCCGCTCTTCCGGAGTTAATCCCTTGCGCAGCAGGCAGTAATAATCCATTATCTGCCTCATTCCAACGCCGTCCATAAAGAGATGACGGAAAATATGAATCAGGAGGAATACCCTGTTGTATCTGTCACTTAGGCCAGGAACGCTTCCGCCACTGACCTTTACTTCCTGAATGTTCGTTTCGTCCTGCCAGAATCCTGCGAACCAGCGCTGAAGGCGGGCATTCACGAAGGGATTGTTCATCCAGGTCGGCATAAAATGGGCTTCCAGTTCCACCCCGCGAATCTTAATGAGAGTTATATGATGATAGTACACTCCCGCATTAGGATTGATGCTGCGGACAAAATCTTTAAGCCATTTACGGTCAGACTCCACCCATATGTCCACGTCGCCTGAGGAACGGAGAGACGGGTCGTCGTAAAGGGCGCCGGACGTAACGCCTTTAAGGATTACGCTGCGACGGCCCTGCCTGGCAAAACGGTCAACGACTTCAATGGATGTTTCAGTTGCACGCTGTGTAAAGGAACGGATGTATTTTACCTGGGCATAGAACTTCATCGAGATGAGTTTCTCCGGCCACTTTTCATTCGGAAGATGTTCGATTCCGCTGAAGGCTATACCAAGGAGCGACTGGTGAAGCGCAAGGTCGTAAACCGCCCTCCACTCCTCGCTGCTGAGCATGGGGAAATCCTCATCCTTCTGGCCCGTAGAGAGCCTTAACAGCCTGAACAGTATTTCCGGAATACTCCTTTCCATTCTTTCAACTATTTTGCCCCGTACATTTGCTCGTAATAACGAAGATAGTCGCCGGAAGTCACCCTTTCCAGCCACTTCTCATTCTCAAGATACCAGCGAACGGTCTTTTCCATTCCTTCCTCGAACTGCAGGGAAGGTTCCCAACCCAGTTCGGTCTTCAGCTTGGAAGAATCTATCGCATAACGCAAATCGTGCCCCGCACGGTCGGTCACGTAGGTAATAAGGTCGTCATCGGCTCCTTCAGGGCGTCCGAGCACTCGGTCGGTAGTTTTGATGAGGAGCTTAACCACATCTATATTCTTCCACTCGTTGAACCCGCCGATATTATAACTGTCTCCCGGAGTTCCCCGATGGAAAATCAGGTCTATGGCACGCGCATGGTCCTCGACATAGAGCCAGTCCCTCACATTCTCCCCCTTGCCGTAAACCGGAAGGTTCTTTCGTGTGCGTATGTTGTTAATGAACAGGGGCACCAGCTTTTCAGGGAACTGATAGGGACCGTAATTGTTCGAGCAGTTGGTAATTACCGCCGGAAGGCCGTAGGTATCGTGGAAGGCGCGGACGAAATGGTCCGACGACGCCTTGGATGCACTGTATGGGCTGTGCGGATTATATGGAGTATCCTCCTTGAACAGTTTGCTGCCATAAGGTCCCCTGCCGTCTTTTCCACCTTCTGGGCGGGTCATTTCAAGGGCGCCGAAAACCTCATCTGTGGAGATATGGTAAAAACGGCAGCCTTCGTATGCCTTCGGTTCCCAGCAGAGCCGGGCCGCCTGCAGCATCGAGAGAGTGCCGAGCACATTGGTGCGGGCAAAGATGAAAGGATCCCTGATTGAACGGTCTACATGGCTTTCCGCCGCGAGATGGATTATACCGTCTACGTTCTCTTCCTTCATCAGGGCAGTCACCGCTTCCAGGTCGCATACGTCGAGCCGGCAGAAACGGTAATTGGGTTCATTCTCTATGTCCCTGAGGTTCTCAAGGTTACCGGCATAAGTAAGTTTGTCCAGGTTGATTATCCTGTAGTCTGGATACTTACGCACGAACAGGCGCACTACATGCGAGCCTATGAATCCGGCGCCTCCGGTAATTATTATTGACCTCTCGTATTTCATTTTATGCGTATAAATCCTGATTATAGTTGAACAGCTCTCCTGGCTCACATTCACTCAGCCTCCTGTGGCACTGGTCTTTCTGCGAAAGCACGGCCTTTTCTGCCGGGACCTTCCAGTCTATCCCGAGTGCCGGATCGTCCCATGCGATGGCTCCCTCCGAAGAAGGATCGTAAAAAGCGTCGCACTTGTACAGGAAAACCGCCTTCTCGGAAAGAACGCTGAACCCATGCGCAAAGCCTCTGGGGATAAACAGCTGCCGATGGCTGTCTGCACTGAGCTCCACCGACACGTGCCTGCCGAACCATGGACTGCCGACGCGGATGTCTACCGCAATGTCCAGCACCCTGCCTTCAAGTACCTGAACCAACTTGGACTGGGCAGAACGGCCCTTCTGATAATGCAGGCCGCGTATTACCCCGTAACTGGAACAACTCTGATTGTCCTGCACGAAGTTCACGCCCTGCACGGCAGCACTGAAATCCCGCAGGTTGAAGAATTCCATGAACCAACCGCGCTCATCCCTGAACACTCTTGGCTCCAGAATCACAACTCCGGGAATTTCTGTGTTTATCACGTTCATGCCTTTCACTTGTTTCCTGCAGTTTTCAAAAGGTACTGTCCATAAAGGTTTTTAACCATAGGCGCAGCCAGGCTGCGGAGCTTTTCAGCATCTATCCATCCCTGCTCGAAGGCTATGGCTTCCAGACAGGCAATCTTGAGGCCCTGGCGCTTCTCTATGACTTCCACAAAAATCGAAGCTTCTGCCAGGGAATCGTGGGTACCGGTATCCAGCCAGGCAAATCCGCGACCGAAAGTTTTAACCTTCAGGGATTTTTCGGCCAGGAACCACTGGTTCACAGTTGTTATTTCAAGTTCTCCACGGGCGGAGGGCTTGATATTCTTCGCTACTTCAACAACCTTATTGGGGTAGAAGTACAGCCCGGTTACCGCATAGTTGGATTTTGGGACTGCCGGCTTTTCCTCGATGGAAAGGCAGTTACCCTCGGAGTCGAACTCCGCTACTCCATAACGCTCGGGATCGTTCACCCAGTAACCGAAGACCGTGGCCTTTCCGGAGCCTTCCGCATCCTTCACCGCTTCACGCAGCATGCTCACCAATCCCTGACCATGGAAAATATTGTCTCCCAGCACGAGGCAGGCCGCATCCTTACCGATGAAATCCTCCGCGATAATGAAAGCCTGTGCAAGCCCGTCCGGAGAAGGCTGCTCCGCATATTCGAAACGCACGCCGAAATCGGAGCCGTCTCCAAGCAGCCGCTTGAAGGAAGGAAGGTCCTGGGGAGTGGAAATTATCATAATATCCCTGATCCCCGCAAGCATAAGCACGGAAATGGGATAGTACACCATCGGCTTGTCGTATATGGGCAGCAATTGCTTGCTTACTCCCTTTGTAATGGGATAGAGCCTTGTGCCGCTCCCTCCGGCCAGTACGATTCCTTTCATAATCTGACTATGCATTTTTCGAGGGAGGTGCGCCACCAGGGCACTTCCAGCCCGAAAGTTTGTTTAATAAGACTCTTGTCCAGCACGGAGTAGGCCGGCCGCTGCGCCTTAGCGGGGAATTCCGAACTGAGGCAGGCATTCACCCTGCAATCCAGACCGGATAGTTCCACTATGGCCGAGGCGAAATCGAACCAGCTCACGGCACCCTCGCCGGAGTAATGGTAAGTTGCGTTCCAGCCGTTTTTGCTCTTTGCCACCGCCTGGATGGCCCGGGCAAGGTCGTATGCACTGGTAGGGCTTCCCACCTGGTCGAATACTACATTCAGAGAACTGCGGGTTGCAGCCAGCGAGCGTATGGTTTTCACGAAATTCTTCCCGAAGGGAGAATAGAGCCAGGCCGTGCGAAGAATCACGTAGCGGCAGCCGGATGAGCGCACCGCATCTTCTCCCGCCAGCTTCGAACGCCCGTAAACCGATACTGGAGCCGGCTCGGCGCTTTCGTCTATGGGGCGGTTCGCCGTTCCGGGGAAAACATAATCCGTGGAAACGTGAATCAGCGACGCTCCGGCCCTGGCGGCTTCGCGTGCAAGGATACCGGGAGCCTGGGCATTCAGCAACATGGCCGCCTGCTCATCTTCCTCCGCCTTGTCTACGTTGTTGTATGCCGCGCAGTTGATTATCAAATCGGTCTTGTGTTTTTCTACCGTGCGACGTACGGCTTCGGCATCGGCAATATCCAGAATCTCCGTCTGCACCCCCTCCTGCGCGGATATGTCCGTGAACAGACAATTGTCCGCACCATTGGAAAAGAGCAGCCTGAGTTCATTGCCCAGCTGACCGTTCGCTCCGGTAAAAAGTACGTTCATTTTTCTACGGATTATAAATAATCCCACAAATTTAGTTAATTTTGCGCAAATGCCAAACAGACCTGAAATAGTATTGTACACAGACGGTGCGGCCAGCGGCAATCCGGGACCCGGAGGATGGGCGGCCGTACTCATCTGCGGAAACCTGCGCAAGGAGCTTTCCGGCGGATTTGCGGTCACCACCAACAACCGGATGGAACTTCTGGCGGTAATTCAGGGGCTGGAGGCAATTAAATGGCAGAATGCGGAAGTTACCGTTTACAGCGACTCCCAGTACGTGGTAAAAGCCATTACCGAGGGCTGGCTGGACAATTGGGTTCTTAAAAACTGGAAGAAAGTGAAGAATCCGGATTTATGGCAGCGCTTCCTCCCCCTCTACAGAAGCCACCGGGTGAATTTCAGATGGGTGAAGGGGCACAACGGACTGCCCGAAAACGAGAGGTGCGACCAGCTTGCCGTGGCAGCCTACCAGCAGCCGCAACTGCCTGAAGATGAAGGATATATATTAACAAAACAGAATGAGCAATAGAGAAAGACCGATAGTAGGAATCACCCAGGGCGATTCCAACGGAATTGGATACGAAATAATAATAAAGGCCCTGTCGGACCCGAGGATTTTGGACATGTTCACCCCGGTGGTGTACGGCTCCACAAAACTCTTCGGATTCTACAAGAAAACGGTGCCTGAAATAGAGCAGCTCGAGTGCTATGCCATAAACTCGGCCTCGGAGGCAAAACCCCGCCGGATAAACATAGTCAACTGCCTGCCGGAGAGCATTTTCGCAGAACCCGGAAGGGCATCTGCAGAATCCGCAAAAGCAGCTGTAACCGCCCTGGAATGTGCCGTCCGCGAGATAAAGGAAGGGCTGATCGACACCCTGATTACCGCCCCCATAGACAAAAAGGCCATGAGCGGAGAAGGCTTTGGCTTCCCCGGCCACACGGAATACCTCCAGAACGCCTTTGGAGCCAAAGACACAACCATGCTGATGACAAGCAGCAGGATTAAACTCGGAGTGGTTACAGGGCATATTCCCCTCAAAGACGTTCCATCTGCAATAACAGTAGAAAAAATCCTCAGCAAACTCAGGATTATCAGGCAGTCCCTGAAAGAAGATTTCGGCGTTGTAGAGCCGCGAATCGCCGTTCTCAGCCTGAACCCGCACAGTGGCGACGGAGGTCTGCTCGGAACCGAGGAACAGGACATCATTATCCCCGCCATAAGGCAGGCGTCCCAGGAAGGGATACTTGCCTTCGGACCCTTCTCTCCCGACGGATACTTCGGGCTGTCGCACTATGAAGATTTCGACGCCACCCTTGCGATGTACCACGACCCGGGGCTCGCGCCCTTCAAGACCATAGCTTTCGACGACGGAGTGAACTACACTGCCGGTCTGCCAATAGTGCGCACATCTCCGGACCATGGCACCGCCGCCGAACTTGCAGGACGCGGCATGGCAGATTCAAGGTCCATGAGGGCCGCAATATTTGCCTCTCTGGACATACTGGCCCACCGTCAGGCCTGGAAAGAGCTTCAGGAGAATAAGATAGCCTCTTCTACCTCTTCATAGGAATACCCCCTGGAAAGGCCGTACCGCAGCAATTTCAGGCGAGCCTGCGGGTCTCCCCCCAGAGATTTTTTCTTGGCTGCCAGCAGTTTGGCCAGCCTGGCTTTGGCCTCCTGGCCGGAAGCCTCGCCGAGTGCGGCCTCTATGGCTTCCTGAGACACGCCCTTTGCCCGCAGCGCATAGCGGATTTTAATCGGTCCCCAACCGGTAAGGCGGGCCTTGTCCCTGGCAAAGGCGGCCGCATAACGGGCGTCGTCTATATAGCCGTCCTTCTGCAGGGAATCTACTATCCGGCGCGCCGCTTCCCGGTCTCCTTCGAGCCTGCGGACCGCCTTCTGAAACACATCGGAACTGCAATATTCCCGCCTTGCGCACTGGGCCTCAAAATGCTGCAGGACAGATTTTTCCTGAGAGACCCGGTCCGGATTCTGCGGTTCCTGTCCGGGGCTGGCATGACGGCCTGCCAGCAAGCCGCACGCAGCGGCGATATCCTCTCCCCGCGAAGCCCTGATTGTGCAGGTTACGCCATGGTTGGAAAGATGGTCCCGGAAGGCTTCCATCCTGCTTTGAAGACTGGTTCCGAGAGGGAAATCCGGAATCTTGTGGAAACGTATCAGGTTCACCCTGCAATCCAGCCCGCGAAGCAGCCGCAACAGGGCATCGGCATGGGCGATATCGTCGTTGAAGCCGGCGAACATGGTGTATTCGAAACTCAGCCTTCTCTGCCCGGAAAAATCGTAATCGCGCAGCAGGCGCACCACCTCGGTTATGCTCCAGGCCTTCTGGACCGGCATCAGGCTCTCGCGCTCGGCCGGAAATGGATTGTGGAGACTCACCGCAAGGTGGCAGGAATGCTCCTCCAGGAAGCGGCGAAGAGTGGGAATCACCCCTATGGTTGAAACGGTTACACGCTTGGGACTCCATGCAAAACCCCAGTCTGCGCAGAGCACCGTGAGCACCCTTGACAACTCTTCATAATTGTCCAGCGGCTCCCCCATTCCCATGAAGACCGCATTCGTAAGGTCGTCGCTTTCTTCTACTGAAAGGAACTGGTTGAGTATGTCTGCGGCGTCCAGATTGCCGTGAAAGCCCTGCCGGCCGGTCATGCAGAATTTACAGCCCATACGGCAGCCCGCCTGGGAAGAAACGCAGAGTGTGCGCCGGTCTGCATCCGGAATCATAACCGCCTCAACCGCAGACTCCTTGCCCGCACAGTTCACCCCGAAAAGGTATTTACGGGTACCGTCGGAAGATTCGAACATTTCCACAGGATCCGACACCCCTATGCACCAGCGCTCCCCCAGGGCCTGCCTCCCCGATTGGGGGATATCGGTCATGGCATCGAAGGAACGCACCTTCTTCTGATAGAGCCACTTGGCCAGCTGGCCGCCGGCATACTTCTTCAGTCCGGCCT
Organism: Bacteroidales bacterium; assembly: GCA_017615135.1. Taxonomy (GTDB): domain Bacteria; phylum Bacteroidota; class Bacteroidia; order Bacteroidales; family UBA932; genus Cryptobacteroides. The sequence continues at coordinate 8,013 of JAGAAU010000080.1, forward strand.
CCAGGGCAATCTCTTCGAGCTCTTTCAGAGTCTTTCCCAGTAATTTCTCCTTCATACTGCAAAAATAATTATTTTTGATTATCTTTGCTTACTTGACCGGCGTGAGACAAAAAGTGAAAATTTAAAACAATTTATTATGGCTAAAGAAGTTGAATCAAAGGCCGCAGATACCAACGCTGCGAAACTCAAGGCCCTGCAGGCTACAATCGACAAGATTGAGAAGGATTATGGCAAAGGAACCATCATGACCTTGGGAGACCAGCCGGAATGGGATGTTCAGGTAATTCCCAGCGGATCCGTGGCTCTGGACCACGCACTGGGCATTGGCGGCTACCCCCGCGGGCGCATCATTGAAATTTACGGACCCGAATCCAGCGGTAAGACAAC
>JAGAAU010000081.1 GCA_017615135.1 Bacteroidales bacterium
TTAAACATATTATGTTTTGTGCAAATATATAAATATTTTTACGCTGAACAAATATTTTTATTATTTTTGCGTCCGAAATTGAGAATTAGAGATGGTTTTAAATCCTAAAAGCCGTGTTCCCCTGCATAAGCAGGCAGAGGACATGCTGCGCAAACTGATTGATAAACAAGAATATAGAGATGGTAAACTGTTGCCGAACGAGGTGGAGCTTGCCAAAAGTCTGAACATTTCGCGCAATACACTCCGCCAGGCCATCAACCAACTCGTTTTTGAAGGCCTCCTTGAGCGCAAGAAAGGAGTGGGTACAAAGGTCACCCATAAAGGGATTACCGGCGGCGTAATGAACTGGCTCAGTTTCTCCCAGGAAATGAAAACCTTAGGGATTGAGGTGAAGAATTATGAACTGCTGATCTGCAACCGCAAACCCTCCCCCGAGATAGCCAACTTCTTCGAATGCAGCCAGGATGCCGACTGTGTAGTTATGGAACGCATCAGGGGAAATGCCGAGCACCCGTTTGTAAAATTCATTTCCTACTTCAATCCGGCCCTTCCCATAAACGGAGACGAGAATTACACCCTTCCGCTCTACGAGATGATGGAACAGAAATACGGAATAGTTGTCAAGACATCCAAGGAAGAGCTCAGTGCCCGCCTTGCCGGCGAACAACTGGCCCATATGCTCCAAATCAAAGCCGGAGACCCCATTCTCATACGCAAACGCTTCGTTTATGACGAGAATGACGTGCCAGTGGAATACAATATCGGCTATTACCGCGCCGACAGCTTCACTTATTCTTTGGTAGCAACCCGCTGACTACCAACAGCGAAAGCGCAATAAATCAAGTATATAAGACAGAGGGCAAGCACTACAAGGGAACCGGTCTGATTCCCGGTAAGTTGCGCACTCAACCCCATCAGCGGCGGTATTACCGCACCTCCGGCCACTCCGGTTATCATGAATCCGGAAATCTCGTTGCTCTTCTCCGGACGGGCTTTCAGCGCCTGAGAGAACAGGACGGAGAATACGCTGGAGCAGAAGAACCCAACCGCAGCTACACCCACAAGAATCAAGGGCATAGACTGTGCAAAGAAAAGCAATCCCATGGCAGCCGCAGCACAGAAGAGATTAATTTTCAAATATTTGATGTCATTCATACGGGACAGCAGCCACACTCCTATGAAGGCCCCTACCGTTCTGCAGATGAAATAGGCGCTGGAACCGAGGGATGCCTTTTCTACCGGCAACGAGCAGCGCTCGATGAGCAGTTTGGGCGACACGGTATTTACACCCACGTCTATCCCTACTATGAAGGCAATCCCCAGAAACGTAAGCAGGACTGTCCGGTCTTTCAACAGACTGAAAGAAGCCCGCATGCCTGTTCCTCCGGAGCTTACTTCTTCCCGGGGAATGAAAGTAAGTTCCAACAGCAGGAACGACAATAAGGTGATGCCGGCATAGATTGTAAACAGGAACTTCCAGTTTCCCAGGTAGTTGACGGCCAGAAGCGCCAGGAAAGGAGCACTAAAGGAAGAGAGGGCCTTAACCACCTGCCCACCCGTAAGAGACGAGGACAACTTATTCTCCTCTACCACATTGGACAGCAATGGGTTCAAAGAAATCTGCAGGATGGTGTTCCCGATTCCGAGCATCACGAAAGCTGCCATTACAGAAACAAGGCTGTAGGAGAAGAACGGAATCAGCATACCCACGAAAGTAACTGCATTACTGATTTGTACCATTGTTTTTCTGCCCAGTTTGTTCATGAGCATTGCCGCCGGAATGGAAACCAGGAGGAACCAGATGAAAACCATGGACGGGATAAATCCGGCGACGCCCTCGGACAGGCCGAAATCCTGTTTCACATAGCTTGTAGCTATGCCTACGACATCGCAGAACCCCATCACGAAGAAAGTAGCAAGGACTGGGATATAATTATACTTCCTGATAAGTGCCCTCATAATTCAATATGTTTAAACAAATTTCTTCGCAATATAGTGTTTATTTCGGAAATTATCCTATCTTTGCGGAAGTTTGTATAAACATATGACAAAAAAGCTCGCACTTTTCACCCTTGCCGCGGCGCTCATTATGGGCTCCTGCGCGCGTGTACGCAACATTCCACAGGTTGAAAACATATGCGAACTTTCATCTCCGGACGGAATTCTGTCACTTTCATTCCAGCTCACGGAAGACGGCACACCCCGCTACGCCCTTCAGTGGCAGGGCGAGGACGTGGTACTTCCCAGCCGGCTTGGATTCGAACTTCGCGGGAGCCTGCGCCCTTCAGTTATGAAGCAGAACCCGGACGGCAGCTTCGAAAAAGCCGACGACAGACCCTGCTATTCCTTCAGCGACAGCTTCAAACTGACAGGGACAATCAAGAACTCATTAGACGAGACCTGGGAGACGGTATGGGGCGAGGAAAAACACATCAGGAACCACTACAATGAACTCCTGGTGCAGTTGCAGCATGTTTCCGGCCACCGCATGGACATACGCTTCCGTCTGTACGACGACGGGCTTGGTTTCCGCTACGAATTCCCCGGAGACCCCACTCTCGGATATTTCGTCATCAAGGAAGAAAAAACCGAATTCGCCATGGCCGGAGACCATACCGCATGGTGGATACCCGGAGACCTGTCCTCCCAGGAGTACGAATACACCACTTCCAGACTGTCGGAAATCCACAGCCATATGGCAGACCGTGCCTCCCGTGGAGCAGGCACTTCCTTCTTCTCGCTGGACGGAGTTCAGACCTCCCTCCAGATGAAAACCGACAGCGGCCTGTACCTCAACATTCACGAGGCAGCCCTGGTAAACTACCCCTGCATGCATCTCACTTACGATGCCGGGGCCAGGACCTTCACCTCTTTCCTTACGCCCGACGCACAGGGATGGAAGGGATATATGCAGGCACCCTGCCACACCCCCTGGCGAACAGTTCAGGTATGCGGCAGCGCAGTTGAA
>JAGAAU010000082.1 GCA_017615135.1 Bacteroidales bacterium
CCGTCGTAATTCACCCCGTAACCGAAGGTGTGGCAGGCTTCGCGGGAAGCCATCTCGCGCAGGTCGGCATCGTCTTCATTGAGAAAAATCACGCTCCCGCGATTAGCTCCCAGCCATTTATAGAGTTCTCCCTTGGCGGCTTTCACGCCCTCGAAAGACCCGAAACCCAGCAGGTGCGCACGCCCCACGTTGGTAATGAGGCCGTAATCCGGGCGGCTAACCTTCACGAGACGGGCTATATCGTCCGGATGGTTCGCCCCCATTTCGATTACGGCAATCTGAGTTTCCGGGGTTATGGAGAGCAGGCTCAGTGGCACACCGATATCGTTGTTCAGGTTCCCTCGCGTTGCAGTCACCCTGAATTTTCTGGCAAGGACAGCGGTTATAAGTTCCTTGGTGGTGGTTTTACCGTTGGTGCCGGTAAGGCCGATGACGGGCAGCCGCTGCTCGCCCCCTACCCTCTCCCTGTGCATTGCAGCAAGCTCCTGAAGGGCCTCCAGAGTATCCGGAACGCGGATTATCCGTGAATCTTCAGGCAGGTCGGCATCGGCAGAAGCCACCGCATAGGCAGCCCCGGCCTCCAGGGCCTTGGGCACAAAGGCATTTCCGTCGAAATTCTCGCCGCGCAGGGCAAAGAATAGTTCGCCGCCGCCGAGGGTTCTGCTGTCTGTGCAAACCCGGCTGCCGCAGCTGAGAAAAAGTCTGTAAAGTTCTTCCATGCTATTTGGTCCCCGTGCTTCCGAAGCCACCTTCGCCCCTGGCAGATTCTTCCAGGCTGTCTACTTCTTCCCACTCGGCGGTTTCATGCCTGGCAAGCACGAGCTGGGCGATTCTCTCCCCGGGTTCTATATCGAAGGCTTCCTGCGAGAGGTTCACCAGAATAACCTTTACTTCCCCTCGGTAATCCGCATCGATGGTGCCGGGAGAATTCAGGACCGTTATCCCCCGTTTTGCGGCCAGACCGCTGCGGGGACGCACCTGCACCTCGTATCCGGCAGGTATTTCAAGATAAAGCCCTGTGGGCACCATGGCTCGGCAAAGGGGTTCGAGCCGTATAGGTTCCGAAAGGTCTGCCCGCACGTCCATGCCTGCGGAAAAAGCAGTCGCATAGGAAGGGAGCGCGTTGGAACTCTTATTTACTACCTTGACTATCATAGCGTTAAAATCTTACTCTATTCATCTTTATCATGGACATATCCGGAACATCCATCGCTTTATCGGCACACTGGGAGAACACGCAGTCTTCAAGTGTAATGTCGTGGATCATCTCTTTGGTTCCCCGGGCGAAGATACCCGTGCGGGCTTCCCGGCAGGTCATCCGGCTGATGTGAATATCGGTGAATTCCGGCAGCCACTCCGCAGTATTGGCAGTTTTGGCGCTGCGGCCAACCGGCACATCGGCATAGGAAGTCTCGAACACCACCGCAGACTCCCGGATTGCGCTGGCTATTATGTCGTAAATGTATATGCGCGAGGTCTTTCCACCCCGGCCGGGACCGCTCTTGAAGCGAAGGCCTGTATCGGTTCCGCTGAAGACATTGCGGCAGACAACCACATCCTCCACCCCGGCAGAGAATTCCGAACCAACTACAAAACCGCCGTGCGCGTGAAAAACCGTATTGTCGCAAATCAGTACACGGGCTATGGGAGGGCAAGCTTTTGCGGCAGCCTCACCGTCGCCGGCCTTGAGACAGATACCGTCATCGCCCACATCTACGGTGCAATTAACCACCAGGACGTCCTGACAGCAGGAAAAATCTATCCCGTCGCCGTTCTGGGCGTTCCAGGGGCAGCGCACTGTAACCCCATCTACTATAACATTGCGGCAGCGCGTGGGAATAAGGTGGAACTTCGGAGAATTCTGCACTGTAACTCCCTTAATGAGAACCCGTTCGCACTCGGTGAACCGAATCATATGGGTGCGCATCTTCTCCTGGTTTTTATAATCGCCGGCAATATTGGGATACTGGTTCAGATTGAAGGGATACCAGAGTTTTTCGTCGGGAGTAACGGTGCCGCCCATGCGCCGGAAATCCTTCCACTCCACCTCGCTCACCTTGCTGCGTTTAACCGCGCGCCAGTATTGGCCGTTGCCATCGAGTATGCCGTCTCCGGTAATGGAGATATCGCTCCGTTTGCTGGCGCCGATGCAGGGCTGGACTTTTCCGTCCAGCAGAAAATCGGTTTTATCGGGGCTGAACAGCACAATTGCGTTCCGGCCTACGTGGAGGTCCATCCTATCTTTAAGGACTATCGGGCCGGTGAGCCACATTCCGGCAGGAACGTCGATATGGCCGCCGCCGAGCTTTTCAAGCGCCTTCACCGCAGCCGCGAAGGCCTCCGTATTCATGGAAATTCCATCTCCCACAGCGCCGAAATCGGCAATGTTCACCCTGGTGTCCGGGATGGCAGGAGCCTGGGGTTCAGGCAGATTCAGCGGCAGGCCGGTATAGTACGAAGCATAGTCGCCCGCGTACAGAGCCGAGGCAGAGAACAGCACCGCAATAAGGCTGAAGAGGATTTTTTTCAGGTTCATACAGGGGCTATTTCGGAGCCAGACGGTAAAGCACCGCGGCAATCACCGCAAAAATCACGTTGGGCATCCAGATTGCAACCGCCGGAGGCAGAGTGTCCGTGAACACGAACATCTGGCTGAATTTCATGAACAATATATAGGAGAAACTCAGGGCTATTCCTATACCTATGTTGAAGCCGATACCGCCGCGCCGCCGTCGCGAAGAAAGCGACACTCCGATAATGGTAAGTATAAAGGCCGAAAACGGCAGGGCGTAACGTGTCTGTTTCTCTATCTGGGCATACATCACGTTGGCGTCGCCACGCATCTTCTGAGTCGCTATCAGATTATTCAACTGCTTGTAAGACAGAGTTTCAACGGTCTTTTTATTGTAGTAGAAATCGTCTACCGTGAGCGCAATCACCGTATCTTTGGCCGCGCCGCTGGTTACCTTGTCCTGCAGACCGTCGCTGTAGTCCCGGATGAAGTATTTGCGCAGATGCCAGCAGCGGGCAGTGCTGTCCCAGGTGGCGCTTTCGGCAGTTAGTTTGCTCACCAGCCGGCCGTCTTTCAACTCTTCAAGGGTTATGTTGTATGCGGTGTTGTTCCAGCCGCTGAAGGAACTCACATATACGAAGGTTCCGGGAGCTATCTGGTAATGTACGTTATTGCGTTTGAAGTCGTTAGTGTTGCGTTTTACGTAGAGGCGCTCGAACTGGAGCCTGGTAGCGTTGGACTGAGGAATCACGAAGAGGTTGAGCGACAGCGAAAGCGCGGCAATCAGCGCCGCCGAAATGTAATACGGCACCATCAGCCGGTGATAACTCACTCCTCCGGAGAGTATAGCCACTATCTCTGAATTGGCCGCCATCCGGGAAGTGAAGAAAATCACCGTAATGAACACGAAAAGCGGCGAGAACATATTCACGAAGTACGGAATAAAGTTCAAGTAATAGTGGAAGACGATATCTTTGAGCGGGGCCTCGTTCGCCACGAAATGGTCTATTTTCTCCGAGATGTCGAAGATAATGACTATACCTATTATGAGCAGCAGCGCGATGAAGAAGGTCAGTATGAACTTCCTCATTATGTAAAGGTCCAGTATTTTCGGTTTAAGGCTCATAATCTGGAACTTACGCGTTTAACTGCATCTTCTTTCCAATCGGCGAAATCGCCTTTTTCGATATGCGCGCGGGCCTGGCGCACCAGATCGAGGTAAAATGCCAGGTTGTGCTCGCTGGCAATCATGCCGGCGCTCATCTCTCCGGAAATGAAAAGGTGGCGCAGGTATGCTTTGCTGTAGGTGCTGTCGACAAATGACGTGCCGCAGGGATCTAGGGGCGAGAAATCGTTCTCCCACTTTGCGTTGCGCATGTTCATGATGCCGTTCCAGGTGAACAGCATGCCGTTGCGGGCATTACGGGTTGGCATGACGCAATCGAACATGTCTATTCCGCGCGCAATGGCCTCCAGTATGTTTGCGGGGGTACCGACTCCCATCAGGTAGCGGGCCCTGTCTGCGGGCAGATTCGGTTCGAGCTCTTCCAGCACCCGGTACATTTCTTCCGTAGGCTCCCCTACCGCCAGACCGCCGACCGCAATTCCGACCGACGAGAACTGCGCCGCGTGCCGGGCCGCCTCTGTTCGAAGCTCGGTATAGGTGCAGCCCTGAATTATCGGGAAGAAAGTCTGCTGATAGCCGTAGAGAGGCTGTGTTTCACTGAATCTTGCGGCAAATCGCTCAAGCCAGGCTTTTGTGAGGTCCAGACTTTTGCGGGCGTAGGCACGGTCTGCATCGCCGGGGCAGCATTCATCCAGGGCCATGCATATATCGGCGCCGATAATGCGCTGGGTATCAACATTGTTCTCCGGAGTGAAAAGATGCCTGGAACCGTCTATATGGGAACTGAACCTGCAACCTTCGGCAGTAAGTTTGCGAATGGGGCTGAGACTGAAAATCTGGAAGCCGCCGCTGTCGGTAAGGATCGGGCGGTCCCAGCTTTCGAAGCTGTGCAGCCCGCCAGCCTCCCGGAGTATCTCCAGCCCGGGCCGCAGATACAGGTGATAGGTATTTCCGAGTATGATTTCTGCGCCGACGTCTTCCCGGAGGTCCCGGTGATACACGCCCTTAACGCTGCCGACGGTTCCTACCGGCATGAATATAGGGGTATGTATTACGCCGTGATCCGTTTCCACCGTGCCCAAGCGGGCTGCGGAATGCCGGTCTGTGGCCAGGAGCGAAAATTTCATCGCTCAAAGATAGTGAAATCCCGGGAAAAACTTTTACTTTTGCAGATACTAAATACCAAATCACTTTTACCATGAGCAAATCGAATATCAGCTTCCGCCTCATCCTGATGAACTTCCTGCAGTACGCCGCCTGGGGCGCGTATCTTACCTCACTCGGGCGCTACCTTGGAAACATCGGCATGATAGACAACATCAAGTGGTTCTTCGCAATGCAGGGCATTGTATCCATCTTCATGCCCACACTCATGGGAATTGTGGCAGACCGTCACATACAGGCTCAGACAACTCTGTCTTTATGCCACGGACTCGCCGGCATCTTCATGCTTGGCGCAGGCCTTTACTGCTACAGCGCCGGCGGCACCATATCTTTCCTGCCGTTATTCGTTCTCTACAGTCTGAGTGTTGCATTCTATATGCCCACCATAGCCATTTCCAATTCCGTGGCTTACAATGCCCTTGGCAAAGCCGGCATGGACCCTGTGAAAGACTTCCCTCCTATCAGGGTGTTCGGCACCGTGGGTTTCATCTGCAGCATGCTGCTCACCAATTTCCTAAAAATCGGCGGCGTTGCCATGCAGGATTCATACACCCAACTGTTCTCCTCAGGTATCATTTCCCTCGTACTTTGCTGCTATGCGCTTACGATGCCTGTCTGCGAGACGAAGAAAGGAGAAGGCCAGAGCTTTACGGAAGCCTTCGGGCTCAAGGCCTTCAGCCTGTTCAAGAATTCCCAGTTTGCCATTTTCTTCATCTTCTCCATGCTGCTCGGGGCCTCGCTTCAGATTACAAATGGTTACGCCAATCTGTTCCTTGGTTCATTCAAGGCCGACCCTGCCCTCGCGCAGACCTTTGCAGTTAAGAATTCCAATGCACTTATAGCCATTTCGCAGGCGTCCGAGACTCTCTGCATCCTGCTTATTCCTTTCTGCATGAAGAAGTTCGGCATAAAGAACGTGATGCTCATAGCCATGTTCGCATGGGTATTCCGCTTTGGATTCTTCGGACTGGGCAATCCTGCAATGCCCGGAGTACTCTTCTTTATTCTGAGCTGCGTGGTTTACGGAGTTGCCTTCGACTTCTTCAACATTTCCGGATCGCTCTATGTCAATGACAACACAACCCCTGACATACGTTCCAGCGCACAGGGAGTGTTTATGCTTATGACCAACGGACTTGGCGCCACCATCGGCACCCTTGCTGCAGGCGCTGTGGTTAAAGCCTGCCACGTAGAGGCAGTCCC
>JAGAAU010000083.1 GCA_017615135.1 Bacteroidales bacterium
CTTCCCAACCTGCCCTGCAGTCTGGTGCCTCCCGGAAAGGGCGCCGAAGACAATCTTGTGGTAAAGCAGGGTGGTCCCGAAGTGAACCTCCCCGAAGGGGCTCTCCCTCACTGGGAGCTCGCCAAAAAGTACGACATCATAGACTTCGACCTCGGAGTAAAGATTACCGGAGCCGGTTTCCCTGTTTATAAGGGTAAGGGTGCCAAACTGCAGCGCGCCCTGATAAACTTCTTCCTGGACCGCAATACCGCGGCAGGATATAAGGAGGTTGAGCCGCCGGTAATGGTGAATGCCGCTTCCGGATTCGGCACTGGCCAGCTGCCCGACAAAGAGGGCCAGATGTATCATGCCAACGTGGACGATTTTTATATGGTTCCCACCGCTGAGGTGCCTGTGACCAATATCTTCCGCGACGTGATACTCTCTGAGGCTGAACTGCCCCAGAAGCTTACCGCATATACGCCCTGTTTCCGCAGGGAGGCCGGATCTTACGGCAAGGACGTGCGCGGCCTGAACCGTCTGCACCAGTTCGACAAGGTGGAAATCGTGCGTGTGGAGAAACCTGAGAACAGTTATGCCGCCCTGGATGAGATGGTGGCTCACGTGGAAGGTCTGGTGAACAGCCTCGGGCTGCGTTACCGCATACTCCGTCTTTGCGGCGGAGACATGTCATTCACTTCCGCCATTACCTACGATTTTGAGTTGTGGTCTGCAGCGCAGGGCCGCTGGTTGGAGATATCGTCGGTTTCCAACTTCGAGACCTATCAGGCCAACCGCCTGCATCTCCGCTATCGCGACGAGAATGGCAAGCCCCAGCTCTGTCATACCCTGAACGGCAGTTCGCTCGCCCTTCCGCGCGTTGTGGCCGCCCTTCTGGAAGACAATCAGACTCCCGACGGCATAATAATCCCCGAGGTTCTTGTGCCTTATACAGGATTCGACAAGATTTAACAGTTTGATAGACGACTGCACCATACTCGGCATCGATCCCGGAACCAATCTGCTTGGTTTCGGGATTGTGCGTGTTTCCGGAGGGCGCCCTTCTTACGTTGATATGGGTGTGCTGGATTTGCGCAGGCAGAAGGATGCGTATGACAAACTGGATTGCATCTACCGCAAGGTAGACGCCCTTTGTGCCCTGTATTCTCCGGAGCATCTTGCTATTGAATCGCCGTTTTACGGCAAGAATGCCCAGGTGATTCTGAAACTTGGCCGGGCGCAGGGGAGTGTAATGGCTGCTGCCATGTGCCACGGAGCAAAGATTTGCGAGTATGCGCCAAGGAAGGCGAAGGAGGCTATCTGCGGCAACGGAGCTGCTTCCAAAGAACAAGTTAACTTAATGGTACAGAAGACTCTTGGCATTAAAATTGAAGCGAAATATCTGGATGCAACCGATGCTCTTGCCATCGCCATGTGCCATTACTACCAACTCACAAACCCCCTCGCTGCCAAAGGTGGAGAGGGTTCGTGGGAGAAGTTTATCAAAGAAAACCCAGGAAGAATAAAATAGTATGAAAACGTCCCTGAAGTTGATCCTCGCAGCTGTCGTAATGACTTTGAGCTGTGCTGTGGCCTATGCCCAGGCAGGTTCCGTAAAAGCCGTTATCCAAGATTCCGCTACCGGAGACCCCGTGAGTTTCGCAACTGTTTCCATCACCCCAAAAGGGGCAAAGAAGGCCCTTAAGTACGGGCTCAGCTCCGAAGCAGGCCAGGTTAAGGTAGACGGCGTCCGTCCCGGCAGCTATCTGTTCAAGGTGGAACTCATGGGCTATAAGCCTCTGGTGCTGGATTTGGAGCAGCCTCAGGATGGCAAGGACCTGGGAGTACTTAAGATGGAGCTGGATACCGAAGTTCTGGATGCGGCTACGGTAACGGCGATAGGCAACCCGATCATCGTGAAAAAAGATACCGTAGAGTACAATGCAAATGCATATAAAACTACGGATAACGATGTTCTGGAAGACCTCCTGAAAAAACTTCCGGGTGTAGAAGTGGCGGAAAACGGAACCATAACATGGAACGGAGAAACCATCAAAAAGATTACCATAGACGGCAAGACTTTCTTCCTGGACGACCCTCAGCTGGCTTCTAAGAACATCCCTGCCAAGGCAATCAATAAACTCAAGGTAATAGAGAAGAAGTCCGAACAGGCCGAATTTACCGGCATCGAGGATGGCGAGGAGGAGATGGTGATAGACCTGAGCCTCAAGAAGGGCATGATGAAGGGCCTCTTCGGCAATGTTATGGCCGGTGCCGGTCACGATATCCCTTCTGCCAGGAACGACATGAACGACTGGCGCTTCCAGGGTGCTGGTTTCCTGGGCCGCTTCAAGGATAAATCCCAGATAAGCGTAATCCTGAATGCCAACAATACCAATAACCGTGCTTTCAACGACCTTGCCGGTTCCATGATGCAGAGCGCACGTGGCGGTGGCGGCGGTATGGGGCGCGGCCAGGGAGGCTGGGGCAATTCCAACGGCATCACCACTTCCTATATGGCCGGTGTGAATGGAGTCTGGGACCTTCTGAATGACGATATGGAGCTGGGCGGAAACTACCTCTTCAACCGTACAGACAAGTCGGTGCTTGAAAAGTCTCTGAAAACCACCTACCTCGATTCCGGTAACCTGCTGTACGATTCCAATGGAAACAGCCGCACCGTCAGCAACGGCCACCGCTTCGGGGTGAGGCTCGAGCATAAGTTCTCTGAGAATACATCTATTCTCTTCGAGCCACAGGTGAACTTCGGCGATGGTTCCTATACCCAGAACAGCCTCACCAATACCGCGCGGGAAGGGGAGGATGCCAATACGCTGATCAATAAGTCTTCATCGGTGAACATGGGACTCAACCGCAATGTTTCCACAAGCGGCTGGGCTCTCCTGCGCCAGCGCCTCGGCATTCCGGGCCGTACCCTCACCGTTATGGCCCGTTACAATTACAGTAACAACAGACTGCTGGACGGAATAAACCGCAGCGACATTGAAACATTTGCCGACGACGGAGAAACCGTCGCGGAGCAAACCCATATAAACCAGCAGTTCAGCAACAAGTCCCAGAACGTTGGCGTGGGCGGGCGTGTTACCTATACCGAGCCTCTGGGCGGGCACTTCTACATAGAGGCCAACTACGGCTACAACTGGAACCGTTCCAATTCGCAGAAAGAGACTTTCGATATCCTGGAGGATAATTCCCAGAGCATGAATCCTAACTACTCCAACAAAATCATCAACGAGAGCAGTAATCATGAACTCGGGGCTAACGCTCTCTTCCAGACCGAAAAGTTCCGTGCTCAGCTGGGAGCGGCAGTATTGCCCACCACCACCTACAACAGTACCACCAAGTACAACAGC
>JAGAAU010000084.1 GCA_017615135.1 Bacteroidales bacterium
ACCGAAGACCTTTCAATCGGTTACGGCACTTCCGTCGTGCTCGACGGGGTGGAGATTTCTCTTTCGCCTGGGCAGATTCTAACAGTCATTGCGCCGAACGGCATGGGAAAATCGACCCTCCTCAAAACCCTGATCCGCCAGCTCCCTGCGCTCTCCGGTGCCGTTTATCTGGATGGTCTTTCCATCACATCGTATCCGGAACGCGAACTGGCAAAGAAAAGCGCTGCCGTTCTCACCGGAAAGCCGGAGCCGGAAAAAATGACCTGTGAAGAAGTGGTTTCCGCCGGGCGATATCCGTATACCGGCCGTCTCGGCATCCTCAGCCCGGATGATATCCTCGCAGTCGAAGAGGCGATGAACCTCGTGCGCGTTCTCCCGCTTCGGGTCTGCGACTTCAACTGCATCAGCGACGGCCAGCGCCAGCGCGTCCTTCTTGCGCGGGCGATTGCGCAGGATCCGAAGCTTCTTGTGATGGATGAACCGACCTCTTTCCTGGATATCCGCCATAAGCTCGAGTTCCTCCATCTCCTGAAAAAACTGGTGCGTGAAAAGCAGATTGCCGTCGTTCTCTCCATGCATGAGCTTGACCTCGCCCAAAAGTTTTCCGACACCGTCCTCTGTCTGCGTGACGGATGTGTCGACCGTTTTGGTGCCCCGGAGGAGATCTTTACCGGAGGCTATATCGAGCAGCTCTTCCAGGTGGAGTACGGCAGTTATGACACGCGCTTCGGCAGCCTGGAGCCGCCTCCCGTCACCGGGGAGCCGCAGGTTTTTGTGATTGCCGGAGGGGGAGAGGGCATCCCGATTTACCGCACCCTCCACCGCAAAGGCATTCCCTTTGCAGCCGGCGTCCTCCATGAAAACGACCTGGATTTTCCCGTCGCCGCAGCGCTGGCTTCCGTTGTGATTTCCGAGCGTGCTTTCGAGCCGGTCGGCGAAGAGGCGTTTGAGAAAGCCAGAACAGTGATGCTATCCTGCCGGCAGGTGATCTGCCCGCTTCGGCACTTCGGTACAATGAACAAGCGCAACGAGGCTCTCCTGGCACTCGCCCGGGAAAACAATCTCCTCACAGAATAAAAATGCCAGCCATGTCATAAGACCAGGCTGGCATTTATATTATATTTAAGATTAACATAATATAGTTTCTATAAATTATACAAAGAAGGGGCTCCGACTACTCTATTAGTAATTCTACTCTCAGTGGTTCATCGCCTGCCCAGACCTGGCAGCCGAGGCGATATCCTTCCATTAACTGCTCTTCTGAAAACCAGAAACGATCCATCGTATTTATCCTGGCTTTTGGCGCTTTCACAACACACTTTCCGCAGTTTCCATGCCCGCCGCAGGCTGTAAGAAGGTGGATATTCTGATCCAACAGATATTCCTGTAAGCGGGTATGCGGAGGACAGATTATAGTCATATTATTCTTCTCCAAGCATATATTTTGTCTCTTATGTTGGATTCTGCAACTGTTTGTTTTTCTTTTTACGTCACCTGCTATGTAAAACTGGAAATTGTCGATCTGATTATATCATTCAAACTGAATTCCTGTAAAGGACTATTATGCGGAAGGTTAAAACCTCAAATGCAAAAAACGGTTGAACGGCTTTCTAAAACGTAGTACTATGTCAATAAGAAGCTGTGCATGTCGATGAGGGTTTTGACCTGACTGGCATGGCAGAAGGGAGTTCAATGATGCTGGTAAACAAGCTGCAATCTTATGAAAAAACAGAAAACGGCTGGCTGCTGCACGCCGACACGGCGGATGTGCTGATTGTTTTCCTTTCGGACGACGTAATCCGCATCCGTGTAAACTTCGACCGCAGGTTCGACGAAGCGTCGTATACGCTTGTTACAACCGCCTGGCCGGATCGTCTTGATCCCCTTTTTGAGGGGGAGCGGCAGCGGATCCAGGCTCTGGATGTAGCTTGTGCCGAGAGCGAAAGTACGCTCAGTTTTGAGACTGCGACGTTGAAGCTCGTCCTTGTCAAACAGCCCTTTGCCTTCAAGCTTTACGACAAAGAAGGCAATTGCCTCTACCGAGATCTGCCTGAGCGGGCCTTCGAGAAGGATCACCTCGGCAGGCTCAGCCACTACTCCTGCATGGACCGCGAAAAGGACCATTTCTTCGGCTTCGGCGAAAAGACGGGGCATCTGGATAAGAAGCTTCGCAGACTGCGCATGAACCCGAAGGACGCCATCGGCCACGATCCGGAGATCGGCGATCCTATGTATAAGCACATTCCGTTCTATATCCGCATCAATGAGGACCAACGCAACGCACTGGGCCTCTTCTACCACAACTCCTATGACTGCGTATTCGATCTTGGCCAGGAGATCTCCGGCTACTGGGAGCATTACTGCTACTACCAGACCGACGGCGGTGATATTGACCTCTTCCTCATCAACGGCCCGGATATGAGGGATGTAGTTACCCGGTACACCTGGCTGACGGGGCGGACGATTCTTCCTACAAAGCAGTCTCTCGGCTACTGCATGGGTACCATGTACTATGCGGAACTTGAGAAGGACTGCGATCAGGAGATTTATAAGGTTGTGGACAAGCACCTGGAGGAGAAACTCTGGATTGACAACTTCTATCTGGCCTCCGGTTACTCTACCGGAGAGGAGGACAACCTGCGCTACACCTTCAACTGGAACCGTCGACGCTTTCCCGATCCCGAGGGCTTCTTCAAAAAGATGAACGCCATGGGCATCAATGTCATCTGCAACATCAAACCGGGTGTGCTGAAAAACCATCCCTACGCGCGGTATTATGAAGAGCACGACTCCTTTATCAAGTCTGCGGATGGAACCAAAGACGCTACCGGCCGCTGGTGGGGCGGCGAGGGACGCTTTATCGACTTTACCAGCCCCAGGGGCCGCGAGGCGTGGAAATATCTGCTGGAAGAGAATATTCTGAAAAAAGGCACCAAAAGTGTCTGGAATGACAACTGCGAGATGGACGGTATTGAGGATCGTCTCGCCCAATGCGACTATGAAGGCGCGAAGGGCACTATGGAGGACCTCAAGATCATTCACTCGAATATGATGGCCTATGTCGCGGTACAGGCAATCCGCGAGGTGTATCCCGGCGAACGGCCATATGTCATCAATCGCGCGGGCTTCGCGGGCATCCAGCGCTACGCCCAGGTTTGGGGCGGCGACAATCTGACAGACTGGCGTACCGTGAAATTCAACCTGGCCACCATCATGGGCATGGGCCTTTCCGGCTGTGCGAATATGGGGTGCGACATTGGTGGCTTCGCAGGCAGCGCACCGGAAGGGGAGCTGCTGCTGCGCTGGATTCAG
>JAGAAU010000085.1 GCA_017615135.1 Bacteroidales bacterium
GTAACCGTCGAAACTTTTAAACAGTGGCGATGCCACCTCTGTTGTTATGGTGTATTAGACGACGTTTCCATCGCTTATCCACCAGTTACGGGCAGGTTGCTCACGCGTTACGCACCCTTTCGCCGGTCGCCGGCATTGTATTTCTACAACCCGCTGCCCCTCGACTTGCATGTGTTAAGCCTGCCGCTAGCGTTCATCCTGAGCCAGGATCAAACTCTTCTTTGTATATTTTAATTTTCTCAGCTTGAACCTGACGCTTATAAAGAAACCAACGCTCTCGTTCTTTTCTTCTCGGTACTTGCTTGTACTTTCCTTCAGTCTTTCAAAGATCTTTTCAAACCGTTTCCGCGAAAGATTTGGCGCTAAAAAAACCAGCCTTTCCGGCTGATGCCAACTCCGTTCGTTCAACGGGATTGCAAAGGTACGCAGAAAAATTAATTATGCAAATTTTTTTTAACTTTTTTTCAACTTTTTTCATTTCCGCCACAGGAGCTCCTCTACTAAAGGATTCGCCGGACCAGGGTATGATTTTTGCAGGAAAAACCGGCTGTATGAAACGTAAAATTTGTGCCTGGCTGCTTAAAGTCCTGGGATGGACGGCAGACGAACCCGTCATCGAGGACGAGAAATGCATAATGCTGGGAGTCCCCCACACCTCCATCTGGGATTTCCTGATTTCCTATTTATATTATACGTCTATCGGCGGCCGTGCGAGGTTCATGGTCAAGAAGGAGTTTTTCTTCCCTCCCCTGGGCTGGCTGCTCAGTTCGATGGGTGCCATTCCAATAGACAGGAGCAATCCCACCACAATGCTGATGAGCGTGGTGCACGCAATGGAGGCTCCGGGCAACTTTCATCTGGCGATAGCCCCTGAAGGCACGCGTAAACCCGTAAAGAACTGGAAAACCGGGTTCCACACAATAGCAACCCACACCGGAGCGCCTGTTTACATGGGCTACTTCGACTGGCGGACCAAACACATAGGTCACGGCAAGAAAGTGGAACTTACCTCAGACGCCCGCGCAGACATGAAGCGCATCCAGGCACTCTACGAAGAGATGCACCTGACCGGCAAGCACCCCGAAAAGTACAGGACTCATTAACCAGTCTCTACCGGACTGCAAGTTCATCAAGGATATAATCCAGATGGGCGTAGTGACGCAGTGTCCAGAGGACAAAGCGTATATCTACGCATACACAACGGTTGTAATCCGGAGTGAAAGCCCAATCTGAAGCGAGGGATTCCTTGTTGCCGTCAAAGGCAAGTCCGATTATCTCTCCCCTGGCATTCAATACAGGACTGCCAGAATTCCCGCCTGTTATATCGTTATCGGTCAGGAAATTGACAGGAAGTACCTCCGGAGAGGTCCGGAGCAGGTCTTCCCAGTCGGGGTGCAGTGCGAAATCGTAGCTGGATGGATCTACCTTTTCCAGTATGCCGGGATGTGTACTCTGCCAATGAGCCGACAGAGCATCCTTCGGGCAGTACCCCTTAACCCTTCCATAAGTAAGCCGCATTGTTGAATTGGCGTCCGGGTACTGGGGCTTCTGCCCCCTGGCTGCCAACAGGGCGTGGGTATATCGGCGCCCAAGTGCGGAGATACGCCCATCTCCCTGGAGAGAATCCACCTCATGGTTGAAGTCCGCAATGCTGCGGTCGCCGAAAAAGCGGCACAGAGGATCTCCGGCACACATGGGACGATCCAGCCAGAGAGCGTTGCAAAGAGCGTCGAAATCGGCCCCGTAACGGCGGTGCAATTCTTTCTGGTACGGGCCCCAGCTGCTGCTGTCTACATTTTCATAATAAGCCTGCAGGCTGTAGCGGAGGAGGTCCTTCTCAGTTGCAGCATCCATACTTGCGTAATCCCTCTTAATCTGGGCCTCAACCCTTTCAACGTCTTCCGGCTTACCCCGTCGCTGCAACGAGTTCAGCCTGGTGGCAATAAGCCCCAGCCTCGTGCCCCGGACCAGGGTTTCGCGATACCAGCTTCGTTTACGGGAAGCATCCCGCACCGCCGTATAGGCATTCTCGAGAGAATCGAGCAAGGCTGTCGGGAGCCCCAGCGCCTTCTCTTCAGCCGCTTTCTGGTCTGCAACTCCGAACCTCCTGCTGCAGGCTACCTGCCCTGCCTGAAGTTCCTGCACGTTGCTAAGGGAGAAGAAACGGTCTGAATACATCAGCCTCACCTGCGGATCGGCATCCATATGACGTCTGATAATCTCCATCTGCGCTCCGCGGGCTTCATTATTTACCGGCAGGGACACTTCCGTCATGAAGCGCACCTTTGCGGATGAGGCATAGCGGTCTGTACGGCCGGGATATCCGAGCACCATTGCAAAAGATCCGGCACGATAGCCTTTCTGACTGATTTTAAGATATTTCCGCGGATGGAATGGCTGGCTGTCCTTATACAGACGATAAAGGGCAAAGTCGCATTTATGCTGGGGCCACTCCCAATTGTCGGTATCACCTCCAAAGGCGGCAATGCTTACAGGAGGGGCGGCAACCAGACGCACGTCGTCGCATGTCTCATAAAGCGCCATATAGTATTTGGAGCCGGCCCACATAGAGCTCAGAGATGCCTCCATGCCGGTTTTTTCCGAATAGCGCGTTTCCAGTATATGGCTCAGTTTCCGCATACCGAAGGGCTTCCCGGCTGCCTGCAGCTCCTTCTCCAGCTCTGCAACCTCGTCGGTCACGTCCAGCACCTTGCGCAGAAAATATGCGGTTTTACCCTTGACTGGCACCTCTTCCTCGCGGCTGCGCGCCCAGAATCCCTCTTCCAGGTAATTATGCTCCGACGTACTGATGGCGTGAACATCTGAATACGCGCAGTGATGATTGGTAATGAGAAGGCCGTCCTCGGACACCATGCTCCCGGTGCAACCGAAATCCAGCGACACTATTGCATCTTTGAGCGATACGGCATCTTCGTCATAAATCGCCTTTCCGGGCAGTTTCAAGCCCTCCCGCTGCATGTTCTGCACCAGAGCGCGAGAGATGGCGTTCACCATCCACATCCCTTCGTCGGCAAAAGCCTGGAACCCCACACCGGCCATCAGGGCCATGGAAATCAATATTTTTCGCATATTCATATACTTAGAAATTATATTTCACCGATAAGGTTCCGCCGGTACGGAAGCGGCCTATGACAGCAGTGGCCACAGCGGAACGGTGCTGAACCCCGAGGCGGAATTCCAGGCTGCGGCCTTTTTTAGGGAGCGGCAGGGTCAAATTGGCATTCAAACCGACACCGACGCTTGCAGCACTGCGATAGTTGAATTCCTCCTCGAGAGGCTGCATGAGCTGCCATTCACCACCCTCGGAAGCCATACCTCCAAGCACCTTGATATCATCGCACACCGCAATAAGCGGCTGACGGTATCCGGCCGATGCCTCCAGCACAAGCCAGCCCGCCTTTTTGCCAGCATCCAAACGCACGGAACCGCCCAGATGCGGCTCCAGCACGCTCAGACGCTGGCTGAAGAGAATAGGATATTCCCTATAATACTGAGCTTCGGAGGTCCAGTCCATGCCGGCAGATACGCTCCATTTCTCCTTCTTGAAGGAATAGTCTCCTCCGGCAGCCATAATCTGCCTGTAATAGGTTTCCGATAGTCCTCCGTAAGTGTACCAGCGCCTTATCTTGGAATCCGGGTCCAGTTCCTGACGCTGCACGCTCCTTAGCCCCAGGGTCTGGTTCATGTTCCAACGGGCCGTAAGTCTGTGGGCGCCGTATCGCATAAGAAGCACATCCGAATATCCAAGATACTCGGTATCTCCATAATGGAGATTATTGTACCCCGTTTCAGTCTGCGAACCATAGCTGTAGCGCACGTGGAAGTCATTTCGCAGCAGCAGAGGGCCGTCTTCATACTCCAGGCGGAAATCGGAAAAAGCCCCGCTGTTCTCCTTATACCTGCGGTTTTCGGCGCTTGCGAAGCCGGATGAAGAGTACAGCCAGAGGCCGTAGAGACGGAACAGATACTTTTCAGTACTGGCATCCACCTGCATATATTCCACCTGTTCGGTGTTGCGGAGATAACCTGCAGACAGCCCTGCACGGAACTTGTCGCCGCACCAGGCTACAGATGGAGCCACACTGACATCCATCCGGGTATTTTTATTGCGGAGGTCTTTGTGCTTAGCAAAAATAGTTGCACGGTAGCGCGCATCCACCCCGAAACGCCACTTTCCCGCCGGAATGGCAATGGCAGCCCCCATATCGTAAGTCTCCTGGGAAATATTGCCGGGGATGGAATCGCAGAGCATGAACGGGGTTTCATACGGATCCGTCCAGCCCTTCCAGCGCGATTCAGTGCCGTAATCGTAACCGTAATTGAAATATCCGCGCAGCATAAGGGACTTGGTAAACTTCACCGCCTCTGCACCCAGGCTGCTTTTCACAGACAGGGCCGGATCGTAGATATTACGGTACGAGCCTCCCTCAACGGTGCTCTCCGCCCTTACGAAGGCATATTCCTGCCCCCGGTACATAGGAAAAAGCCCGTTCAGGACTACCAGTATGCTCAGAATCCCGTCAATCATCTTTCAGTCTTGGTGAGGGCTCGCAGTCCGTAATGAAATCTGCGGCTGAATTATTGGAATCCCGATAAAAAGGCACGCCGCCCTCTTCGCTCTCAAGCACCCTCCTTATGCACTTGCCGGAATAGTGGGCAGAGCGCATATAAACGTAGGATGCATCTACCGATGAAGGGAGCCGTTTTATAGAAAGTGAGGGGCTGTCCGCGCAATCCACACCGTCCAGTATCCAGGAGGCCGCGATATGGCGGTACCGGGTGCCCGAACTCTCTCCGGGGGCATAACGCTCCCAGCGGGCGGCATCGTCCATATACCTGCGCATACCCATTTCCGGTTTGAACAGAACTACCGCCGGAGAATGGATAGACAGAGCCCAGGCTGTGCCCTGACCGGTCATATACATTATCATCGGGGTAACGCCGGCAGCTATTTCATGCATGGGCAGCTGGGCATCGTAGCAGCCAAAATGCGCCCTTCCCAGTTCCAGTCCGGAGGTGCAGCGCCCGCGATGGTCTACGGCGGCCATTGCGGCAACCACCGCACTCTCGCCCGGAGCAAGAGGATAGCTGTGCCCGTCGCCCGGGAACATCCATATCATCTGGAACACAGGAATAGTATCCCGCCCGGCCCAGGCATTGCTTCCGGTAGTGGAGTTTGCCGGATAAAGGGCCGCAAGGCAGAGAGAATCCAGGTACATGGTCTTTCCACCGGCTCCGGTATTGTTGTAGATTTCGAGGTAACGGTCTTTGGTATAGGAAGTTCCTTCCAGAGTTGAAGACCCGTGGTAATAAATCTCGCGGAAAACCAGCTCGCCGGGTACGGAGACATTCAGAGGAATCTCCACCTTAGGCTCACGTACAACGCCGTCTGCGTCGATTATCCCGTCTGCGGTAAGCAGGAATTCCGGCACTCCGCCGGCAACGGAGACATGGGTAGCGCTGAAATAGGCCTCCGCGGTAATGTCGTATTTTCCGGGCTGCAGCTTAAGCTCCGCCTTTCCGTTTGCATCGGGACGAACGCTGAAACTGAAAGGCATTTCCTTGTTTTTCACCTTTACAGACACTTCCGACACGTCTATATCGGAACCATCCGGCAGCCTAAGCTGTACATTCAGAAGTGCAGTGCCAGTCGGTTCCCTGTCTTCGCTGCCGGACAGACTGTCGTGCAGACAACCCGCAAGAGGCAGAAGAACCAGAAGGATAAGATATTTGCGCACAGCTTTCATCATAGGGTGATTTTAACTTCGGCCCCGAAGTAAATCGGAGTGTTTTTGTCGGCAGGATAACCGGTTACGGAATTCTTCACCCGCCCTTTCAGGTTCAGGAAATTATTGGCATAGAAGGAGATGGTGGCATGCTTCATCTCTTTGGTAAGTCTCAGGTTCAGCATCCCATACGGCGAATAGCCCTGAGTGAGGTAGTAAGATGCGGTATTAGTGCTGAGTATGAGGTTGCGATAGGCCGGATCGCGCTCCATCGCCTGTGTGAAAAGAATAATCTGCCCGTTGCGGTCCATAATGGACACCGGATTGATGTATTTGGTGTGCCCGGTATCTTCCAGGGCCGCAGCTCCCCTTATGCGGTTGCCAGCCTCGTTGTAGAAATACGGCTGCGAATAACCATTGTAAACAGACTGTGCCGTCGTTCTGTCTATGAACACCATCTGGGCTGTCAGGGTAACCACCATCGCAATGGACGGAATATGGGTTACAAAGCGCACGTTCGCGTTCAGGCGCTCTCTCAGGCTGGCATTGGAGGTGGTGGCGCTACCGGCGTAAATCCCCACCCAGGGGAAGCTGCGGCCGTTCTGACTGCCACCGTAGAGCCGGTAGCTCATGCCTGTATTACGGATATCCATCCACTGCCAGGCACCGCTGACGCTTATGGAGGTATTGATTGCCTTGATTGTGGGGAACTCCAGAGTAAGCTCTACCCCGCGCTTATGGATATCCATGCAGTTGGAGGGCACGCTGAAAGCCATGAAAGTGGTGTCGCAAATGTAAGGGAGCGACTCCCCGCCATTTTCCACGCCCTTGCCCGTATAAACCGGGGTGTGCCCGGAAGGCAACAGACGCTGTGAGGGAGCACCGTTTTCCCACACATAGCCGTAACGCCGGTAAACCATGGGGGCATACATTGTACAGAAACCGTAACCCCCCGTCATATCCTCGTCGTAATATACCACAGAGCCGCTTACCGCACCCTGATTAAACTCCAGCCCGGCCTCCCAGTTAACACTTTTCTGGAGCCGGAGGCTCACATTCGCCGTTTCCTGCTGCTGAGTGGTCAGCACGCAGAGACCATAGCCGGAAGCGTCGAAGTCGTTGTAAGAGTAAGATACCATATCTTTCCAGGCCGGCTCCGGATAGAGGTGTATCATAGACGGCATCTTGCAGGAAACGCCCCAGCCGCCTCTCAGGCTGAGCTCCCTCCAGCCTGTATTTTTCTGAATGATATTGTATCTGAGGTTTAAACGGGGCTCCACCGCAAGAAAATTGCGGGTGTCTATACCCGATGCGGCAATTCCGCTGACACGGGCGCCAGCCTGGAGCTCCACGCTGGAAATCCAGAACTTATACTTGAAATTATCTTCAAGGAAGAGGGTGCCCCTGTGCAGGAAAGGGATGTCTGAATAACTGCGCTCGCGATATGCCGCGGCAGAGCCGGGAGACGGAGGGCAATGTGCGTCGAAAATCTTGCCCGCGCCACGGTTTCCCGCCATCTTCCATTCAGCACCTGCCAGCACCTTGTTGGAGATATCCCCATAATGTCCCAGCTGCCTTGCGGTAATACGGGCCTGGCTTTCTATGGGGAGTCCTTCTACCATCACATCGGAATAATACTGCGGAGAGGTGAAGAAACCCTCAAACTCCCCGTCCCGCATAGCCGTGGTTCCCGGAGTATAGCCTGCAGAGCCCTGATACTTACGCTGACGCGAATTCTGGGAAGACACGCTCCCCGTAAGCAGATACTCCACATCTGTAATCCAGGGTTTTCCGATGGTCCAGCGGCCGTTTATATTCAGCCGTACCCCGGTCTCGCGGGAACTGTTGACCTCTTCCAGCAGAAGGTCCGGGTCCGAGCGGTCCTGGGCATCAGAGAAATTAAACCTCAGACGGGCGTTCATTGTAAGTTTGCCGGCAAATTTACCGGACCACCCCGCCTGGAAGTTCACTCTCTGGTAGGCAGAAGAAGGAGTTCTCACGTCGCCGGCGGCATTGGCATAATCGAGGTCGAAATTCAGGGCTCCGCCACCTTTCCCGAGGGCAAAACCCTTTCCTGCCGCAATCTGTTTGAGCTGGGGATCGGTTTTAAGTCGGACAGTCCACGGGGAGGCCCCGGCGCGGGTTTTTACCACTACGGCTCCGGAAGTAAGGTCTCCGTACACTACCGAAGGGATACCGCGTATAACCTCCACAGACTCGATATTGTCCGTAGAAACCTGCCTCACATCTACTCCTACTCCGGCAGTAGAGGCAACATTGCTCTCCCCTTCGTTCATTACCGTTCCGGAAGACAGCATCTGCATATTGGCATCGTTCGATACCGTAGCCCCGTCCAGAATGAGCGCGGTACCCGCCACATTGGCTGCATTGCTGCCTATATCGCGGATGGAAAGTGTGTTTACCCCCGTTAGCGACGGATTTGCGCTCATCCCACCCGGCAACAGCTGCATAACGTCCTTGAGGCTCGAGGGCTGGATATGCTCGATAGCCTGCGAGGAAATCTTTGATGCGGAGGTAAGTTCGCCGCCCTCGCGCGCCGTAACCACCACCTCCGACAAGGTCAGGCTGGACAGCGCGAGTTGCAGTTTCAGGTCTTTTACATCGCGGGAAACCTCGATTTTCCGCTTCAGTGTTTCATAGCCCAGAATAGTTACTTCCAGGGTGTGTACCCCGGCGGGCACATCGGCAATAAGGAAAGCCCCGTCTTTGTCGGTAGCGGCCCAGCGGCCAGTCTCCAACAGGACAACGTAGGCCATCTGTACCGGCTCGCCGCCGTCTTTTTCAAGAACTTTCCCGCCTATTGTAAAAAGTGGCGCAGTTGCGGCAAGCGAAATACCGCCTGCCGCAAACACTACGCCCAAAAACGTACAACCCAGTATGATTCCCTTTCGGAAATTCATTCTGTCATACAGCGGATATATCAACTAGCGTATGACATCCACAACGTAATTCTTGACGCAACGTACAGGAGCAGCAACCCTAAAACTCACACTGGAACCATTACAGGTATATTCCGCTTCCGTAGCCTTGTTGGTCATTGGCATGAAGCCATAGAACTGAAGATTCTTGATACCGGAATTGGGATCACCGGAGGTGTTGTACCAACTATTCAGCGGCTTGGCACATGTAGAACCGCAGAACATTTCGGAGGAAAGTTTTGCAGGATATGCCTTAGCCCATCCCATAAAGGTACCTGTGGTCTTGGTGTTGTCTATAATGGAAATAGCGCCGAAAGCATCCATATTGAAACCATCTTCGTTTAATTTAACAATGGAACCGTTAGTACCATCAAAATACGGCGCATCGGGGTTGTTCTCAATTAATGCTGTTTTTCCAACAAGTCCCTGAATATCGCTCAGTGTAGGTATGTGCCAACCCGGAGGGCAGATGCCCTGAGCTCCTTCAAGCGCCTGGGCGGCTTCTACGGTTGTGAGATCGCCTACTTTCAGGCCGAGGGCGACTTCCGCCTGATAGAGATAGCCGTTGCGGGCGATAACTTCCGGGGCCTCTGAGAACTCGGCGGCGGTTTGCGCAGCATTCACTACGATAGGATAGAAAATTCCTGCTGTGACGGCGGTCAGTTCCTTTGCCGGCGTCATACCTTCCGGAACATACCTCAGATTCTGGGTGAACCAGAAGTTGCCGTCCTTCATCTTCTTGACGGGATATTCAACTCCGCCCCAGGTAACGCTGGTCAGAACGCCCTGATTGATGGCTATAGTGGTTATGGCGCCCTCCGCACCGATGGTGCAGGTGAAGCGGATAACAGCTACGAGGGGATCGTTGGTAAGGTTCTCGGCCACGGAAACGGTAACCTCTGCAGGACCTTCACCGGTATCGGGAACTACGTAAACCTGAGCGGTGCTGGCAGGATCCACGTCAGCCACCCAGGAGCCATTGGCATTGACAGTTACGGTTAACTCACCGCCCGAATAATCCAGATTTATGGGTTCGGTAACATTTGTCTTGATTTCAGGTGTTTTCTGGCAGGATGCGAGCACTGCAACGGCAGCTGCCAGGATGAAAAGTGATTTTTTCATAATACTGTTATTGTTTGATTGAATATTTAGATTTCAGAGAAATATCCACATAAGAAATGATTCCCAGCACAATCAGGAGGATGGAATGGGCCTCATGACAGATTGTAGCGAAGAGGATGCCCATTTCCCAGCTGACGGCATAAAGGGAAGACATGGTAAGGGCTACCAGATAGTGGTATGCACCTATTCCGCCCGGCACCGGAATAACCGAGGCCAGATTCCCGAGCGCGGAGATGAAAAGCGCATCCACGAAAGTCATGTGCTCCAAACCAGGCACCGCCAGTACGGCAAAATAGCACATCAATATGTAACTCAGCCAGATGCAGACGGTATAAAGGAGGAAGAGCAGTTTTCGCTTCATCTTGAGGAAACTGCCGAAACCCTGCCACAGACCCCGTACTTTTTCCACTGCCGAGGCACAGAAGCGGCTGCGCGTACGCAACTTCCACATGATAAAAATGCCAACCGCCAGCAGCATAAACAGGGCCAGCAGGATAATCCAGAGATTCAGCTTGAATCTGCCCGCCAGCGGAGCAACTACCTGTTCCTGAAAGAACCCACCGAAAAAACTCCACTTGGATGCGAGCGCAATGATAAAAAGGGCCAGAATGGCAATTATATCCCAAACCCTCTCCATCACTATGGTACCGAATACTTTCTCGTATCCGGCGCCGCCTTTGGCGCTGATAAGACCGCAGCGTGCGAATTCACCCGCCCCGGGAAGAACCACATTCAGGAAATTCCCCACATTGGCGGCGTCCCAGGTCTTTTTGGCGGTAATGGCAGGATCTACCGGAATAATCATATCGCGCCACCGCAACATACGGAAGAATACCGCCAGGAAAACGGACACGAAAATCAGGCCTACGTAGAACCAGCGCGTATGCAGCAATCCTTCCAGGAAAGCTTTCCAGTCCACTCCCCTGAAGGCAAAGTACAAAAGCACCGCCGCCAGCAGGAAAGAAAGCGTATATTTTACTGCCTGACCTTTCTTCATTTTTTACGCAAAGATGCCTCAAAGTCCTTAAGCGAGGCTGCAGCCTTCGGGCAAAGGATTATCAGCACTATTATGTTTATCCAGGTTGTAATCCCCACCCCTATGTCGCCGCATGTCCAAGCCACTCCAGCCTGGGTGCAGGCTCCGACGGCCACAGTGACAAACAGCAGAAGACGGTATAATATTATGGAAATCTTCTCTGCAGTACGCGCTCCGGCACCCTTATATGGTTCAAAGAGATACGAGATGCTGGATTCCGCATACACATCGTAAGCCACAATCGTTGTAAAGGTAAAGAAAGCAAGGGCGATGGTAACGAAAATGTTGCCCCAACCCATGAATACCGTATCGATAGCTGCCTGGGTGGTACCAACG
The DNA here is from genome assembly GCA_017615135.1 of Bacteroidales bacterium. Taxonomy (GTDB): domain Bacteria; phylum Bacteroidota; class Bacteroidia; order Bacteroidales; family UBA932; genus Cryptobacteroides. The sequence continues at coordinate 11,181 of JAGAAU010000085.1, forward strand.
AAGTTGCCGTCCAGAGCGGGATTGGCATGTGAACCTGTGCAGAGAATCATCAGCGCGGTTGCAGTACAGACGACAATCGTATCTATATACACTGAAAATGACTGCACGAGCCCCTGCTTAGCCGGATGATCGATGGAGGTACTGGCGGAAACAATTGCTCCGCCGCCCTGACCGGCTTCGTTGGAGAACAGACCGCGTTTGACACCCATGGAGATGGCGCTGCCAACCATACCGGCAAAAGCAGGTCCTATACCGAAGGCACCCTTGAAGATACTGGCAAACGCATGCGGCACCTCCGAGATATTGATGCAGACCACGACAACAGACAGGATAATATAGCCCAGAGCCATTATCGGTGTAACCACCGAGGCGAACTTAGCTATACGGCCCAAACCTCCGAAGATTACCAACGCCAGCAATACCACAATGGCCAGGCCCACGTAAATCGGGCGGAAGCCGAAGGAATTTTCAAATGCGCTGGAAGCCCCGTTTGCCTGAACCATAGAGAGCAACAGGCCATAGCCGACCACCGTGAGCAGAGCAAAGATCACTCCCAACCAGCGTTGACCAAGCCCCTTCTCTATATAACATGCCGGACCTCCCTTCCAGATGCCGTCGCTCTTGAAGCGGTAAAGCTGCGCCAGGGTAGACTCTACAAAAGCCGTAGCTGCGCCCACTATGGCGATAACCCACATCCAGAACACCGAACCGGGACCGCCGATGGCGATTGCAGAAGCTACGCCGACTATATTTCCGGTCCCCACCCTGCCGGAAAGGGCAAGGCAGAATGACTGGAAGGAGGTCATTCCCTGAACGGAACCACCATCGCGAGGAGAGAAAAGGAACTTTGCCATATTGCGCAGATGACGTATCTGCACGAAGCGTGTGCGTATGGTAAAGTATAGCCCGCCTATCAACAGAAGGGCGATAAGGGCAGGACTCCAGACTACGGAATTAACCGCATCGACTATTCTCTCCAGGACGGCCAAAGCGGGGAAATATTAGAATTTCTCCGCCGCCTCTACGGCTTTGAAGTACTTGTAACTGTTTACTTTAAGTTCACCGGCAGCCGCCTCGTCGCAGACAATGATGCCATTTTGATGGTTCTGCAGGGCAGAAACGGTGCAGACATGGCTGAAGGGACCCTCAACAGCGTCCTTGATTGCGCGTGCCTTCTTGGGGCCGAAGGCCAGGATAACAACTTCTCTGGAATCGGTAACGGTGGCCACACCTACGGAAAGCGCCTGTTTGGGCACCTGGTTCATATCGTTGTCGAAGAAGCGGGAATTCACGATGCGGGTATCTTCGGTAAGGGTTACCACGCGGGTGCGGGAATTCAGCGGAGAGAACGGTTCATTGAAGGCGATGTGGCCGTCTTCACCTATTCCACCCAGGAAAAAGTCGAATCCTCCGGCCTTCTCTATTGCCTTCTCATATGCAGCGCACTCTGCGGCAAGGTCGGGGGCGTTTCCGTTGAGAATGTGAATGTTCTCGCGGGGAATGTCGATATGGTCGAACAGATATCTGAACATAAAGGAATGGTAGCTCTCCGGATGAGATTCCGGCAGACCTACATATTCATCCATATTGAAGGTGATAACATTTCGGAAACTCACCTCGCCTGCCTTGCAGAGTTTGATAAGTTCTGCATAGGTATCTATAGGGGTAGAGCCGGTGCAGAGCCCCAGAATGAAAGGTTCACTGGTACGCGCTGCCTTTGCATTGATTTTAGCTACGATGTGTCTGGCTGCCCACACAGAGGCAGTCTTGGCGTCATCTCTGATGATAACTTTCATATTAACTGATAATTA
>JAGAAU010000086.1 GCA_017615135.1 Bacteroidales bacterium
CCTCCTCTGGACCGAAGACACGGCCCTGCTTTCTGCACCCCCTTCCATAAGCGACAACAGACTTGTAGTTTCACGTACCTCAGGGCATTACGGTAACGCCCTTGTAGGAATATACTCCCAAGACGACGAGCTGCTGTGGTCTTACCATATCTGGTGCCCGCAGGAAAGCCCCGATAACCTGTTACTGTACAACAAGACCTACACCCAGTCACGCGAAGTGATGCCTATGGCCCTCGGAGCCATGAAGTCGGCCACGGCATCCGACAGCGATTCAGACAAGCTGGACGCCTGCGGACTTTACTACCAGTGGGGGCGCAAAGACCCTATGGGAAGGCCTTCCGGTTTCAATTCAAGCACACTGAAGACAATATACGACGCCAGCGGCAACGCCATAGACCAGACCAGCGAAAGTCTCAACAAGGAAGACATGGAAGAAACGCTTTGGGAAAACCTGGGAAACAACGCCTTCGACTATGGTCTGGTGGAAAGGGTAAGCTGCGACTTTGCAGTCGCCAACCCTATGGTGTTCATCAACAATGAAAACGACATGTGGGATTACACATGGCACGGAAATCCAGAATCTTCACTCTGGGAAGACTGGCACAAGACCGTCTTCGACCCCTGCCCCGCCGGATACCGTATTGCACCGAGAGACCTGTACGTCAACTTCGATAAGAACAACAGGCAGGGTTCTTTTTCCAATGGTTCTGCATGGTACTATCAGAACCAGGGAAGCGGTCCTGTGGACTTCTATCCCGCCCAGGGAACGCGAATTGTCGGAGGGACAGTAACCTACGGCTTTTACAAAGCGGTATACTGGAATGCCGCGAGAACCTGCCCGTTGGAATTCAATTCCAACAGAGTCAGCGCCATTCCCGACGTGAGCAAAAACTACGATTATGGAAACCCTGCAGCGCCGCTACGCTGTGTCAGAGACTAGTTCTTCTTAACGGGATCGCAGGTAAGGCCAATGCCCAACCGCTTGAATATCTTACGGTCTACCTCGCTGAGCATGACGGTACAGTGCACCTGACAGCCTTCCAGCTCGGGCAGCTTTTCAAGGGCCTTGCGGCAGTTCTCGTCTTCCTGGCTAAGCATGGACAGAGCCACCAGCACCTCGTCGGTATGTAGTCTCGGATTATGCCCGTGAAGGTACTGCACCTTGGTCTTCTGGATAGGTTCTATCATCTTCTGCGGTATCAGCTTGACGCTGTGGGGAATACCTGCAAGATATTTGGTAGCGTTAAGCAGAAGGGCTGCGCTGGGCCCGAGCAGGGGGCTGGTCTCGGCGCTCAGAAGAGTACCGTCGGACAGTTCGATAGCCGCAGAAGCCACTTCAGAGAGTTCCTTGCGCTCGCGGGCAACCACAGTAGTACGTCTGAATGAGGTCTCGAGTCCCGCCCTCTTCATAAGCAGGGCTATCTTGTTAACCTCGGAATCGTTACAGGCCCCGTCGGCCAGCTTGCCAAGGGCGGTATAGTAACGCCGTATGATTTCATCCTTGGCCGCGGTGCAGCAGATATCGTCGTCGGAGATGCAGGCCCCTATCATATTCACTCCCATATCGGTGGGCGATTTATAGGGGCTTTCGCCGTAAATACCCTCGAACAGGGCGTTCAGTACAGGGAAAATCTCTATGTCGCGGTTGTAGTTGACGGCGGTCTTGCCATAGGCCTCCAGATGGAAGGGGTCTATCATGTTAACGTCGTTCAGATCGGCCGTGGCAGCCTCGTAGGCTATGTTCACCGGATGCTTCAGGGAAAGGTTCCATACTGGGAAGGTCTCGAACTTTGCATAGCCGGCCTTTATTCCCTTCTTATGCTCCTGATACAGCTGGCTGAGGCAAACCGCCATCTTCCCGCTTCCGGGGCCGGGAGCCGTCACCACCACCAGGGGGCGGGTAGTCGGCACATAATCGTTCTTTCCGAATCCTTCGTCGGAATCTATCAGGGCTACATTAGACGGGTAACCTTCGATGGTATGGTGGTAATAGGTCTTAATTCCCAGCCTTTCCAGGCGCTGGCGGTATGCATCGGCACTGGCCTGGCCGTTATAGTGGGTAATTACCACCGCACTCACAAGCAGGCCGCGGCTTTCGAATTCCTTGCGAAGGCGCAGCACGTCCATATCGTAGGTGATTCCAAGGTCGTTGCGGATTTTGTTCTTTTCTATATCCACCGCACTTATGACAATAATTATCTCCAGACAGTCTGCGAGCTGCATGAGCATTTTCAGCTTACTATCCGGCTGGAATCCGGGCAGCACCCTGCTGGCGTGGAAGTCGTCGAATAGTTTTCCGCCGAACTCCATGTACAGTTTGTCTCCGAACTGGGCTATACGCTCGCGTATATGCTCGGACTGTATCTTCAGATACTTTTCATTGTCGAATCCGCATCTCATAGGTATATTGTTTTTCTAATCTACGTATAAAAGCAGCCCTTTTAGGTACTCTCCCTCGGGATGGTAAATGTTCACCGGATGGTCCGGAGCCTGGAAGAGACGTTCCATTATCCGCACGCTTCTGCCGGTGGAAGCCGCCGCAGAGAACACCATCAGCGCAAAGCTCTCCCTGTCCACCACCTGGGAACAGCTGAACGTGAAAACGAACCCGCCGGGAGCCACCTTTGCGATGGCCGCGGCGTTCAAACGCTGATACGCCCTTAGGGCGTTCTTCAGGGCACCGCGGTGTTTGGCGAATGCGGGAGGATCAACCACTATCAGGTCATAGGCCCCGTCCGGCACGGATGAAAGATAGGAAATTGCATCGGCACAGACATTTTCGCCGGCTTCGAAGCCGTTCAGCTCCTCATTGCGGGCAAGCATCGCCATCGCTCTGGCTGAAGAATCCACAGAAGTTACGGATGCTGCACCTCCCGCCCTGGCGTACAGGGAAAATCCTCCGGTGTAGCAGAACAGGTTAAGCACCCGGCGGCCGGCGGAAAGGCTCCCCACCAACTTCCGGTTTTCTCTCTGATCCAGGAAAAAGCCGGTCTTCTGGCCGCCTTCCCAGTCTACCATGAAACGCACTCCGTTCTCGCTGACGGCAATTTCACTTTCCTGGAAGGAATCCGCGCGCCAGAGATAACCGTCTATAAGATCCAGACCTGCCTTGAAGGGGGCAGTGGCTGCACTTTTATCGTAAACCGCCTTCAAATTGTCTCCCAGCACTGTCTTCAGGGCCTCGCAAATCCGCTTCTTTGCCCTGAACATCCCGGCGGAATGGGCCTGAATCACGCAAACCCCCGCATAGTAATCTATTATAAGCCCGGGCAGGGAATCGCCTTCTCCATGCACCAGACGGAAACAGTCCGTGCTTCCACCGGAAAGGCTGAGCCCGAGGGCCATACGTGTATCCAGTGCCCGGCGCAGGGAAAGTTCCCAGAAATCCGGTGCTTTGGGGTCCGCGCAGAAGGAAAGCAGCCTTACCGCAATGGAGCCTATCTGATAATGGCCGCAGCCAAGATAAACACCCTCGGAGGAATAGACGTCTACAAGGTCTCCCTCGGCGGGATCTCCCGTACACTGGGCCACCGCTCCGGAAAACACCCAGGGATGGAAACGCAGTACGGATTCCTCCCTTCCTTTCTTCAGATATATCTTAGCCATTTGACTGTTCGCAGTTTAAAGTAGAAAGAGTCCTGGCAGTCAGGGGATTTTTCTCGGCAACCAGCAGTTTTTTGTACATTTCAAGGCACACCCAGGCATCCGTGGCGGAATACATCTGCTGGGCGGGGCTGAGATTATCGGCTTCCCAATTGCTGAGTTGCTGGGCCTTGGACACTTTAAGCCCCAATATGTTGGCTGCCAGTTTCTTTACGCTCTTATCCTTGATTCCCCATTCCCAGGCTATGTTCTGGAGGTCTATGTAACCCCTCTCCGCAAAATTCGCATAATGCTGAAGCCCACGCACGTCGTCGTGTACTGCGGCGCCGATTTTCAGGATGGACGGATCCGACATGATTTTGGTCAGACACTTGGGCATCCCCAGCTTGAAGATGCGGAAAAGGAAGGCGTGGTCTTCTCCGGAAAGCTGAAGCAGGGCCACATTGTTATGCTTCTGGGCAGGAGAGAACACCGGACGCGTCTCTGTATCGAAGCCTATCATCTTCTGTGAGGCCAGATAAGCCGCCGCGCGGTTAAGGTCCCTGCCGGGACGCGTAATTATATGGATTTCTCCCGGGAACGAGCACAGGGGAAGCCTGTCCGCCTCTTCGTTGGTTACACTAATCTTGAACATATTCCGTGTAACTTTCCAGGGTAGATTCAGAAGCGTAACGCTCCGTGAAAGGAATGAGCATGAAGGATCTCCCAAGGGATTCCGGGGCGCGCACAGTGAGATAGTAACAACTTGCCGGACGCGATATACGGAACGAGAAAAGCCCGTTTGAACGCATCTTTGCGTAGCATCCTTTAAGTATGGCCTCAGCTGGAGTGAGCAGCTTGAAATCCTTTGCAAAGAATTCCCTGTACTTGAGCGATTCAGGGCTCATCACCGAAACCATCCTGGACACGTCTGCAAGCAGTTCTTCCCTGTCAGCGCCAAAATCGTCCACTATCAGATAATCCAGCGGTTCGGTTGCGCCGGAGGCAATGTAATCGTCGAAAAATCCTGCAATGACAGAAACGCTGTCACGGCCTGCAAGCACCGTACAGCGCGAGCCTTCCAGCCCGAGGTTGCGGCAGTGCGCGCTGAACAGCGAAGAATAGACTCCGGATGAAAGCGACGAACGCGGGGCCACCACGCCGACATGCACATCCTCACCATCTGTTTCGGCAAAAATTTCGTCCATCATGCACTGGAGCGGGGAAAGCACGGGAATGTTGCAGCCGAGGGCCCTGAATAGGGTATCCACGTCGAACTGCCCGTATGCCGCCATGCAGGAAGAAGTGAGCACAATGAGCTTGGAAGAAACCTTGACAAGGCCTCCTTCGCGGTCGTAAGGACTGACAAAGCAGGATGTATCCACCGCCATAACCGCAGCTTTGGCAGCAACTTCCCTCAGCAAAGTCTCATTTCCGCCGGCCAGCTGCGCCCCATAGGGCGAGTAAAGTTCGTCCAGGATTCCGGCGAAGGTTTCTCCGGAAAAATCGGGAATGCTGTCGGGGACGGCACCGCCAGTGGAATTATCGAAATAATCGGCCTTCATGAATGCCCTGGCAAGCTGGAAAACCTCCTCCGGAGGACCTGCGAGGAAGATTGCTTCGTCCCGGGCATCCGGGTTGCGCCCATACAGGAGTTTATGCTCTGCACACGACGCATCCGATATAATTTCAGTGACATATGAAACGGGATGCCTCTGGGTTACGGTGCGCTCCTGGCAGGAAAGGGCCAAAAGCAGCATTGCGGGCATAAGGTAAGCGGCACTGTGTCTCATTTCAGGAAAAATCATGTATCAAAGATACAAAGGTAGAAAAAATCCCTATCTTTGCGCAGTTAAAAAAGAAGAATTATGCCACAAATTTCCAATACCGCGCGCATCATGCCCGAATCTGCCATCCGTAAGCTTACGCCTTACGCAGACCAGGCAAAAGGCGACGGAGTGAAGGTCTATCACCTCAACATCGGCGCACCGGACATCAAATCTCCGGCCAGTGCCGTAAAGGCTGTGAAGGATTACGAGTTCGACCATCTCCCCTACTCCCACTCCGCCGGCACCTTCGCACTGCGGCGCGCCCTGGTGGAAAAATACTACAACCCCATTGGCATAAACATCAATGTAAACGACCTCCTGGTTACGGTTGCCGGCTCGGAAGCGCTTACCATGGTGTTCCAGGCCGCCTGCGACCCCGGCGAGGAGGTTCTGGTGATGGAACCCTTCTATTGCAACTACAACACCTTCTCCCTGATGAACAGGGTTGAGATTGTTGCCGTACATACCGATATCAAAGACAGTTTCAAGGTGCCCCCCATGGAGGCATTCGAGGCTGCCATCACCCCAAAGACCAAGGCAGTGCTGCTCTGCAACCCAGGAAACCCCACCGGCACGCTCTACACCAAGAAGGAAATGCTGGCAATAGGTGAACTCTGCCGCAAGCACGACCTCTTCCTGGTGTCGGACGAAGCCTACCGCGAATTCTGCTACACCGGCGAACCGTACTTCTCCGCCATGCAGATTCCCAACCTCAGGGAAAACGTCATACTCGTAGATTCCGCGTCCAAGCGTTACAATCTCTGCGGCGCCCGTGTGGGATGCATAGTCTCATACAACCGGGACGTACTTGGGCTCATAACCAAACTGGCACAGGCGCGCCTCTGCCCTCCCGTTCTTGGGCAGACCGCCATGTACGGTGCCCTGCACGCTGAACCTTCCTACTTTGAGAATGTCCGAAACGAATATATCGCACGCAGGAACTTCACTGTAAACGCCCTGAACAAGATACCCGGAGTCTACTCCCCCATGCCCATGGGAGCCTTCTATACTGTTGCCAGTCTGCCTGTGGATGATGCCGAAGACTTCGCCAAATGGCTTCTGACAGACTTCCGGCTTAATGGGGAGACCTGTATGATAACCCCGGCGGCGCCTTTCTACAAGACGCCGGGAGAAGGTAAAAACCAGGTACGCATAGCCTATGTCCTGGAAGTTCCTGAACTGAAGAAGGCCCTGCGCATCCTGCGCGAAGGGCTGAAGGCTTACCGCGCCATCAAATCCTGACAGATAGTCTCCACCATACCGTCCGGGAAGGTAATGACCGCCTTGATGCAGTGCTGCCCTTTTTCAAGAGGGGCGGTAACTGCGCCGGGGCATTCAGTGCCGTCGAAATACCACTTTACGGAAGAATAGGCAGTGCTGCCGTTGCAGAGTTTGAGCTGCAGCTTCTCTCCGGAAAAATAGGCATAATCCGTTTCAATGAAGTAAACGTCCGGACCGGCAGGCAGGGAGCTTACCACAGCTTCATCCGAGTTGCCGAACATCGGGACCCAGTCGGCTCCGGCCTTGTAATACGGCCTGATGCGACAACCCAGCCCCACCGTTGCCGGCAGTTCGCCCTCATACTCGGTGATTATGCCACCATACCCCGGTTCCAGGTCTTCCACTGCCACTTCTTCTCCGATGAGCTGGATAAAATTGGAATTGGCGTCTTCCAGGGCTACAGCAACTGCACCGGTATAATTTGAAAGACCGGAATTAGTGCACAGGCCGAAGCTCAGTTCGAAGTTCTCTCCGGCGGCAACCCTGCCCCGGTCTACAAGTATACCCTTTCTGTCGCCATGCCTGCGCAGACAGAGGTATGGAGTGTAGTCGGAGCTGGCATCTTTGTCCGGAACTAGCCAGAATACCGCACCATGGCTGTAGTAGTACCCGTATTCCTCTTCCTTGGAAATATCCGTATAAGGGAAGAAACAGTCCAGGGCAAACCAGCCGTTACATTCACCACCCCATCCCCAGTTCACGTGCAGCCGATAGTCCTCGTCGTAACCGTCTACCACAAAGGCGTGGCCGTAATCTCCCGAGGAGGTGGCTGAATACAAAAGAGGGATCCCCCCGTCCAGGGATGCTTTGACCTTCGAGAACCAGACCGAAGTGGAAAAGTAACTGCGGTTCTGCATCAGCGCCGCCTTGCTGTAAGACATATGGGCAACCATAGCATTCGGGGCGTCGCCTGTATATGCACTGGTACCCTTAGGATTGTAATAGGCCTGAACCATTATGCCGCAGTCGTATATCAGCTGAGCCACGGCCCTGTTGTCTTCCGGCACATGGTGAAGGGGCATATTATCCCAATCGTAACTGTGTCCCAGACTATGACCGGGCTGGGTGCGGGAATTGCCTTTGTCTGTCTTGTAAGTATAAGAGGGCAGACTCCCCACTCCACTGGCCGGCCAGCTGAAATGCCTCATGATGATGGCCATGGCAACGGGGACGCAGCCGGCAATAGACTTTTGCCCGTCTACATCCGGGCTATAATAATTGAATGGAGCTTTTTGGTTCCAGGTAGCAGTCTCAATCAAGACTTCCCCGGACTTTGAACGCACGGATACGGGATTGTCCCAGAGCGCCTGCAGGCCGGAGGACTGCCTGCGGAGTTTACCGGCCTGGTGCCTGAGCACGCGGGAGGTATTCTCCGCCCAGGCGCCCAGGTTATCGGGAGCGCCGGCCAGAGTGAAGCTGCCATCGAAGGAATAGGCCAGCACCGGGATGGCGGAATCGTCGGAAGAAACAATCACAAAGCCGCCGCCGGCGCGGTTGAACACGTAAATTCCGTCCGGAGCGGCGCTACAGTCGGAGAGCCTGCTGCCGTCGGCAAAGAAAGCCGAAGCCACCCGCCTTGCCTCCTCCCTGCTTACGGGAGAAGCGAATGCCAGTATACCTGATAATAGAAGGCAGAATATTGCAGATAACTTTTTCATCATTAGACCTCCTCCATTACGATATACATGTAAGGACCTTCCAGATCTGAAAGCCAGATTTGGGAATCGGCGCGCTTAGCCACCTCCACCGTTCTCCGACCGGACGGGCAGCCCTCGATTCCAGCAACTTCGACCTGTATGGTTCCCTCCTCCGAAAGATCGGCCGGAAAACTGACACTGAGCAGTTTACCTTCGCTCAAGTTCTGGATGCGGTAAGTAAGGCCGGATGCGGAACGCCTGAGCGCGAACTGGTTTTCACAAGGGATATAAGTATATATCGGATTGCCCTTACCGGAAGCTATGCGGTACACTCCGCAGGTCGTCTCGTTCAGGACAGGTTCTATTGTGCGGGCGTAACGAACGTTGTCAAGGGTATGGATACGGGTACGCTGAAGCCGGAGCGCCGGGATTTCGTACTGCATGGAACCGTTCTCGGAATCGAACATTTCCAGGGTAGCCCCGCGCAAAAGCGCCTCCGGCAGGAGTGCGAAGCGAAGGTAAACGGGGGTGGAGGACAGTTCAACGGTTCCTTCGGAGCCCAAATCCAGGCTGAGGGTACGGGAAGCGGCAGTTTCTTCCGAAGTGAACCGTGCAGTTGGGGTTCCTGCGAGGCCGGTCAGTGTTTCTCCCCACAGCATTCCCCCTTCGGGGACAGTCAGTGACACAGATTTCAGTTCACCATAGCCGACAACTGGAATTTCCAGGATGGCCTGCAGGTTCAGAAGCCTGATGTTTTCATTCCCGGAAGCAGTTGCAAGGGATATGCAGGCGGCAGGGTCGGCATAATCGGCATACCACTTCTGGGAAGACTGGAGAGTAAGCCTTACGTCATCCGCACTTTCCCTTTTCGCTCTGGAGGAATACGGGAAGACCACTATATAAGGGGCGCTGCCCGGCTTTTCTCCGGAAAAGACAGCCTGCTCAGTACCGGCTCCGGACTGCAGGCTCATCCGCATTCCGGACGAACGACTTTCGCTCAGCACCAGGATTTTGTCCGTTGTCTGCCACAGGGCAGCTTCGCCTGTCTTGAAGGACTCTCTGGAAATGCTCAGCCTGAGATCGTTGCTGAATTGCTCAAAAATGGTACAAGATGCCAGCAGGGGCAGTATGCACGCTAAAACAAGATATCGCTTCATACTTACAAAACTACGTAAAAAATTGTTATATTCGCGATTTGTTACGATTAAAAGTAGATTTCATCATATGAAAAAGATCTGTTTAGCACTTCTCGCGGCCCTGCTTTTCGCACCCGTAGCCGGGATCTCGGCCCAGAACAAGACCAAGGCCAATTTACCTGAATACAGTTTTACCACAGTAAAGGCAAATCCCATAACTTCCGTAAAGAATCAGTACAGAAGCGGCACCTGCTGGGTATTTTCCACCCTTGGCTTCGTGGAGTCTGAGATTATCCGAATCAACGGAATAAAAGACAGCCTGGACTTCCCCGACCTTTCTGAATTCTTCGTAGTGAGCCACTCCTACCTGGACAGGGCTGAGAAATATGTCCGCATGGACGGTCATATGGGATTCAGTGCCGGAAGCGAGGGCGGAGACGTGCTGGATGTAATAAAGATGTACGGCATAGTGCCCCAGAAAGAGATGACCGGAATGCAATACGGGACCGAACTGCCCGTGCAGGGAGAGCTGGACGCAGTGCTCAAGGCATATGTGGATGCAGTAGTAAGGAACCCCAACCGCACTCTTACCACCGCATGGAAGAAGGGAGTCAAGGGAGTTCTGGACGCATACCTCGGCCCCTGGCCTGAGAAATTCAGCGTAAATGGCAAAGAATACACCCCGGAGCAGTATCGCGACGCTCTCAAATTCAATCCGGACGATTACGTCTGCCTCACTTCCTTCACCCACCATCCCTTCGACAGCTGGTTCGCCCTGGAAGTCTGCGACAACTGGCGCGGAGACCTTTCTTTCAATATCCCCATCGACGAACTGATGGAGGTTATAGACAGTGCAATCAACAACGGCTACACCCTTGAATGGGGTGCCGATGTATCCCATCCCGGCTTCACCCGCAACGGGCTCGGCGTACTGGTAGATATGGAAGCCAGCTCCCTGCCCGGCTCGGATCAGGAGCACTGGGTAGGCAAGGAAGAGGGCAAGCCCGCCCCGGTCGTTTCTGTTGTGGAGACTGTTCCCACCCAGGAGAGCCGTCAGATAGAATACGACAACAAAACCATGACAGACGACCATGGAATGCAGATTTTCGGAATCGCCAAAGATCAAGACGGAAAGAAATACTATATGGTTAAGAACTCCTGGGGCGACAGCAGCAAGTACAACGGAATATGGTATGTAACAGAAGCTTTCATGAAAGGACAGACGCTTAGCATCATGCTTCATAAATCCGCCCTTCCCAAAGCTCTCAGGAAAAAGGCTGGCTGCTGATGTTTGCAATAAAGAAACATATCCCCAACGCCATAACCTCACTGAACCTGCTCTGCGGTACGGTGGCGCTGGTGTTTGCGTTCAAGGGACGCTTTGACATAGCCTTTCCGCTGATGCTGCTGGCCTCCGTCTTCGATTTCTGCGACGGGCTGGCCGCAAGGCTGCTTCACGCCTACAGCCCTATGGGCAAGGAACTGGATTCCCTGGCGGACATGGTCAGTTTCGGAGTGCTTCCGGCGGTTATGCTGTATAAGCTTATGCTCACCTGCAACTTCGGGGAGAACCCCCTGAGTCTGGTTTGCCTGCTGCTTGCCGTATTCAGCGGACTGAGGCTTGCAAAATTCAATGTAGACGAGCGTCAGACCGAGAGTTTCCTCGGGCTTCCCACTCCCGCCAGCGCCCTGCTCTGCGGCTCGCTGTGCTACTTTGTGGCATACAGCCCCGCTTCCTTTCTGGCGTTCTGGTGTGCCGGACAGATATTCCTTCCGCTGCTCACCGCAGCTCTATGCGCTCTTCTGGTATGCGAGCTCCCCATGTTTTCCATGAAGCTGGGCACAGGTTCCGCCGACAAGACGCTCAAATGGAAGCGAATCATCTTCGCAGTTCTGGTGGTGCTTGTGGTCATTTTCACCTTCGCAACCGGACAGAACTGGTCCCTGGCCGTATTCCTGAGCTTTACTCTCTACATAGTGAAGAACCTGGTGTACGCCATATTCAGGATTTAACGCGCAGCTTTCAGGCGTTCAATCTCCAAAGCAGCCCAGATAAACGGCCCCATACCCTTGGGGTCGTTACTTTTTACCGGCTCGCTGATATAATATTAGAAATCTCCCCTGCGTTTGGCCGAGCCCCCCAGACCGCCTACGGTACAACAGTGGTTAAGATTTACCAGGCCCCGGGAGTCTACCGTTACGAAAGTCTTCAGCAGCTTTCTCCAACAGGCCTTGCCATAACAGCGCAACGAAGAATCCAGGACTCCTATTCTGACGCCTTTCAGGATGGCATAGGTAAACATGGCGCTGGCGGTAGCCTCCAGATAATTCCCTTCGCGGCCCGGCTGGTCCATAACCTGATACCACATTCCACTCTTTCTGTCTGAAAACCGGGGGATGAGGCGGACAATCCGGCGCAACTCCGCTACAAGGGAGTCCCGGCCCGGAGTATCTTCCGGAACAATTTCCAGCACCTCCACCGCGGCCATGCAGTACCATCCGAGAGCCCGTGCCCAGCAATGCCCGGACTGCCCGGTTTCAGGATTGCACCAGAACATCTGACGGGAGGAATCATAGGCATGCCTGAGCAGCCCCGTCTTTGGATCCAGGGTAACCCTGGCTGCCGTAAGGAACTGCCGCATAGATTCTTCACAGGCTTCGCGGAAACGCTCGGGAGTTTCAAATTCCGCAGCATATTCCACCATGAAAGGTTCTCCCATATACAGGCCGTCCAGCCAAATCTGATTTGGATAGATACCTTTATGCCAATATCCTCCTTCAGCTGTGCGTGGTTGCGAATCAAGCTGCGAACGCAAGCGGCGCATAGCTTTTAAATACTTTTCCTTCCCTGTAGCCTTATAGAGGGGAATAAGGGTTCTCCCCGGACAGATATGGTCAATATTATACTTTTCCTTCCTGTATCCAGCCGGAACCCCGTCGTCGTCGATCATGACATCGTACCATTTTTCCGCATAATCCAGGGCGGCCCGGTCCACAGCCGACTGCGCATACGCATCAATGAAGGCCCTTAATTCCAGTCCGGTAGCATAATCCCACACCATCTTCCCTTCCCGGAAATCCATATAGCTGGCATCCGGACAGCGGGTCATCTCACTGGAGACAATCTGGGTCGGGGTAAC